>NZ_JBBBNY010000005.1:0-182977 GCF_037137055.1 Fulvimonas yonginensis | reverse complement strand
TGACCTGGCTGCATCAATACAACTGGCACCGTCCGCATGCCAGCGTTGACTACCAGCCTCCTATCACCCGCATTGCCATGAACAACCTGGTGGGTTTACGCACCTAGCCGGCGCTGCCACCGCCGCCGTGGATGCCGCCCTTGGTGAGCGCCACCGGATCGAGCAACCGTTCGAGCTCCTGCCTGCCCAGCCCGGTGGTCTCCAGCGCCACGTCGAGGATCGGGCGCCGCTGCTTGTAGGCCTGCTTGGCGGCGGCGGCGCCTTTCTCGTAGCCGATCACCGGATTGAGCGCGGTGACCAGGATCGGGTTCATCGCCAATGCCTGGTTGACCCGCTCGCGGTTGACCTTGAAGCCGGCAATCGCCTTGTCCGCGAGCAGGCGCGACACGTTGGCCAGGATCCCGATCGACTGCAGCAGGTTGTAGGCGATCATCGGCAGCATCACGTTGAGCTGGAAGTTGCCGGACTGCCCGCCGATGGTGATGGCGGCATCGTTGCCGATCACCTGGGCCGCAACCATCGCCGTGGCTTCCGGGATCACCGGGTTGACCTTGCCGGGCATGATCGAGGACCCCGGCTGCAACGCCGGCAGTTCGATCTCGCCCAGGCCCGCCAGCGGGCCCGAATTCATCCAGCGCAGGTCGTTGGCGATCTTCATCAGCGCCACGGCCAGGGTCTTGAGCGCGCCGGAGAGTTCCACCGCCGCGTCCTGCGAGGCCATGCCCTCGAAGAAGTTCTCCGCCGACTCGAAGCGCACGCCGGTCAGCGTCTTCAACTCGCGCGCCACCGCCGGGCCGAACTTCGGGTCGGCGTTGATGCCGGTGCCCACCGCGGTGCCGCCCTGCGGCAGGCGGCGCATGCGCTTCAACGCATCCTCGATGTGCTCGATGGCCGAACCGATCTGCGCCGACCAGCCGGACAGCTCCTGGCCGAAGGTCACCGGCATGGCGTCCATCAGGTGGGTGCGGCCGGTCTTGGGCACGTTCTTCAGTTCCCGGGCGCGCTTGTCGATGGTCTTCTTCAGGTGCCTGAGCGCCGGCAGCAGCCGCTCGCTGGCGGCCAGCACGGCGCTCACGTGGATCGCCGTGGGGATCACGTCGTTCGAGCTCTGCCCGTAGTTGACGTGGTCGTTCGGGTGCACCCTGGCGCCGGCCTGCGCAGCCAGGTGGGCGATCACCTCGTTGGCGTTCATGTTGGTGCTGGTGCCCGAGCCGGTCTGGAACACGTCGATCGGGAAGTGCGCGTCGTAGCGTCCCTCGGCGACCGCCAGCGCGGCCTTGCGGATCGCCGCCGCCTGGCCCTTCTTCAGGTGGCCGAGCGCGAGGTTGGCCGAGGCCGCCGCCGCCTTGATCAGGCCCAGCGCACGGATGAACTCGCGCGGCAGGGCGAGCCCGGAGATCGGGAAATTGTCGATTGCGCGCTGGGTCTGCGCGCCGTACAGCGCGTCGGCGGGCACCCTCAGCTCGCCCATGCTGTCGTGTTCGATGCGGTAATCGGCCATGGCCGGCTCCTGTGGCTATCCCGGGCACTATAGGTTGGGGCGTGTCGGCCAGGCGACAACGCCGGGGCTTCCCGCTGTAGGAGCGAGCTTGCTCGCGATGCCTTTCGGACCGACCGCCTGGACGGCAAGCCCACCGCGAGCACGCTCGCTCCCGCATCCGAGGGAGCTGGGGCCCGGTCGCGTGTTTGCGCCGGTGTAAAATGCCCGTTTTCCTTGCCGGACGCCCCGCGATGACCACCCACGCCCTCACCGCCCTGTCGCCGCTGGACGGCCGCTACGCCGGCAAGGTCGAGCCGCTGCGCCCGATCTTCAGCGAGTTCGGCCTGATGCACCGTCGCGTGCAGGTGGAGATCGAATGGCTGCTGGCGCTCGCCGCGGAGGGCGCCATCGCCGAACTGCCGCCCTTCTCCGGCGCGCAGGTCGACCAGCTGCGCGCCGTCGCAGCCGGTTTCGGGGTGGCCGACGGCGAGCGCGTCAAGGCGATCGAGGCGACCACCAACCACGACGTCAAGGCGATCGAGTACTTCATCAAGGAGCGCATCGGCGCCGACCCCGCGCTGGCCCAGGCCAAGGAGTTCGTGCACTTTGCCTGCACCAGCGAGGATATCAACAACCTGTCCTACGCCTTGATGCTGCGCGACGCCCGCGCACAGGTGCTGCTGCCGGCCCTGGACCGCATCATCGACGCCCTGCGCGCGATGGCCCACGCCCACGCCGGCGTGCCCATGCTCTCGCGCACGCACGGCCAGACCGCCTCGCCCACCACGCTGGGCAAGGAGCTGGCCAACGTGGCGGCCCGGCTGCTGCGTCAGCGCGCGCAACTGGCCGACCTGGCGATCCCCGGCAAGATCAACGGCGCGGTGGGCAACTACAACGCTCACGCGATCACCTATCCGGATCTTGACTGGCGCGCGTTCTCGCGCCGCTTCGTGGAAAGCCTGGGCCTGGGCTACAACGCCTGGACCACGCAGATCGAACCGCACGACGGCGTGGCCGAGTATTGCGACGCCCTCCGCCGCATCAACACCATCCTGATCGACCTGGCGCGCGACATCTGGGGCTACATCTCGCTGGGCTACTTCAGACAGGCACTGAAGGCGGGCGAGGTCGGTTCCTCGACGATGCCGCACAAGGTCAACCCGATCGACTTCGAGAATGCCGAGGGCAACTTCGGCATCGCCAACGCGCTGCTGGGACACTTCGCGGAGAAGCTGCCGATCAGCCGCTGGCAGCGCGACCTCACCGACTCCACCGTGCTGCGTGCGCTGGGCACTGCCTTCGGGCACACGCTGGTGGCGTTCGAGTCGCTGCAGAAGGGCCTGGGCAAACTCACCGTCAACGCGGAGCGCCTCGCCGCGGACCTGGACGCCAGCTGGGAAGTGCTGGCCGAGGCCGTGCAGACGGTGATGCGCCGCTATGGACTTCCGGAGCCCTATGAGCAGTTGAAGGCGCTGACGCGCGGCCAGGGCATCACGCGGGAGTCGATGCGCACCTTCATCGAAGGACTGGCGCTGCCGGGCGAAGCGAAGCAGCGCCTGCTCGATCTTACGCCGGGCGGCTACGTCGGCCTGGCCGAGCCGCTGGCGCGGGAGATCTGACGCTCGCGGCAAGGTGCGCCGGGATGACGCGCCGGCGCTTCGCGTTGCCGCGGGCGGCTCAGGCCATGAGGCGCGGGTGCAGCAGATCGTCCAGGCCGATCCGCCGCAGCAGCTCGGCACGCACGCGGTCGGCCATGCCGTTGACGATCTCGGCGCCGTCCTGCGACGGATCGATGTGCACGCGGAATGGCCGCCGGCCGAAAGGCGCATCGACCACCCGGGCGATCGCCTCGGCAACCTCGCCCGCGTCGGCATCCGCAGGCTCCAGAGAAGCGAGCCCCTGCAGCGCCTGCTCGGGCAGGCCGGCGTACGGACCCTCGTCGTACTCGGCGGCTCGCGCCGCATCCGCCGGCTTGCCGGCATGGACGAAGTGGTGGGTCCCCTGGGTGAACGCCCCCGGCACGATGATCGAGGTCTCGATGCCCCAGCGCGCCAGTTCACCCGCATAGCTCACCGCGAGCGCGTCCATGGCCGCCTTGGCGGCGAAGTACGGTGCCAGGTACGGCGGCGTGCCACCGCGCGCGCTGCTGCTGGAGACCCACACCAGCAGGCCCCGCCCCTGCCGCCGCAGCACCGGCAGCGCCGCGCGGTTCACGCGCTGGGTGCCGAGCACATTGGTGTCGTAGAGCTGCGCGAACTGCTCCGGCGTGAACGCCTCGGCCGGCCCGAACGCCATGTGCCCGGCGTTGTGCACGATCACGTCCAGCCGTCCGTGCGCGGCAATGATCTGCTCCACTGCCGCCTCGCAGGAGGCCTCCGAGGCGATGTCCAGTTCGATGGTGCGAAGGTCCACGCCGTGTTCTTCGGCGTGGCGGCGCGCCGCCTCTATCTGCGGCGCATTGCGCCCGGCGGTCTCGCGCATGCTGGCGTAGACCGTGTGGCCGGCGCGCGCCAGCGCGCGGGCAGCCAGCGCGCCGAAGCCGCTGGATGCGCCGGTGATGAGGATGACCTGTTTCATGTCGGGTACTCCCTGCTGACCGATTTCAGACGATGCCGCCGTTGGCGCGCAGCGTCTGGCCGTTGATCCAGCCGCCATCGGGACCGGCCAGGAATGCGACCACGGCGGCGATGTCCTCCGGCTGGCCCAGCCGTTCCAGCGGCGCGAGCTTGGCCAGCTGGTCGACCCGTTCGGGCGACTTGCCCTGGAGGAACAGCCGCGTGGCGGTCGGGCCGGGCGCCACCGCGTTGACCGTGATGCCGCGCCCGCGCAGTTCCTTCGCCAGCACGCCGGTCATCGCCTCCACCGCGGCCTTGGTCGCGGCGTAGACCCCGTAGCTGGGCATCAGCAGGCCGACCGTGCTGGAGGACAAGTTGATGATGCGGCCGCCCTCCTGCATGCGCCGGGCCGCCTCGCGCAGGGTGTTGAAGGTGCCGCGCAGGTTGACTGCGATGTGGCGGTCGAAGCTGGCGTCGTCCGTCTCGGCGATCGGGGCCAGGTTCATGATGCCGGCGTTGTTGACCAGCACGTCCACGCCACCGAACGCGGCCTCGGCGGCGTCGAAGAGGCGGCGCACCGCGGCGGCATCGCCGACGTCCGCCTGGGCCGCCACCGCCTGGCCGCCGGCCTGCTCGATGCCGCGCACCAATGCCTCGGCCGCGGCGGCGTCGCCGGCGTAGTTGACCACCACCCTGAAACCGTCCCGTGCGAGGCGCTGGGCGATCGCGGCGCCGATGCCGCGGGATGCGCCCGTGACCAGGGCGACTTTCTGCTGCTGTGTGCTCATGGGATGTCTCCAATGCCGGCACCGCGCCGGCGTGGGGAAAGCATCCGCTTTCGTCCCATGGAAATAATCCATGCTAATTTTTCAACACTTTTCGTTTCACGCGAACAATGGTGGCGGCATGGACCGGCTGGAGGTGATGCGCCTTTTCACCCGCATCGTGGAGCGGCGCAGCTTCACCCTGGCGGCGCAGGACCTGGGGCTGCTGCGCTCCACCGCGACCCAGGCGATCAAGCAACTGGAGGCGCGGCTGGGCGTGCGGCTGCTCCAGCGCACCACCCGCCAGGTGCGCCCCACGCTCGACGGCGAGGCGTACTACCGCCGCTGCATCGCGATACTGGACGAGGTGGAGGATGCCGAGGCGGCCTTCAGCGGCGCCAAGCCGCGCGGCCAGTTGCGGGTCGACGTCCAGGGCACGCTGGCACGCCACTTCGTGCTGCCCGCGCTGCCCAAGTTCCTCGCCGAACATCCGCAACTGCAGTTGCACATCGGCGAGGGCGACCGGCTGGTGGATCTGGTGCGCGAGGGCGTGGACTGCGTGCTGCGCGTGGGCGACCTGCATGACAGCGCCATGGTCGGCCGGCGCCTGGCCATGCTGGAGGAAGTCACCTGCGCCAGTCCGGATTACCTGGCGCGGCATGGTACGCCCGGCGGTATCGAGGGGTTGGACGGGCACCGAGCGGTCGGCTTCGTCTCCTCCGCCGTCGGCGCGGTGCTGCCGCTGGAATTCGTCGTGGCAGGCAACCTACGCCACGTCCACCTGCCGGCGACGCTCACGGTCACCGGTGCGGACACCTACATCGCCGCCGCACGGCTGGGCCTGGGACTGGTCCAGGTGCCGCGCTACCACGTGGAAGAGGATCTGGCCGCGGGGCGCCTGGTCACCGTACTGCCCGACTGCCCGCCGACACCGACGCCCATCTCGTTGCTCTACCCGCACAACCGGCAACTGTCGCCGCGGGTACGGGTGTTCATCGACTGGCTGGTACGCGAGTTCGGCAAGCGGCTACCAACGGCCGGTAGCCGCTCGTGACGCGCCCCGGCAGCGGCCGGGGCGCGGGCGTGGCTCACGCGGCCGCTGCGCGGCGGGCGAGGCCTTCGGCATCCATCGCTTCCTGCACCGCCGGCCGCTCCAGCATGCGTTGCTGGAACGCCTGGATCGCCGGGAAGCCCGACAAGTCCAGATCCACGTGCCGCGCCCAGTTGGTCACGGTGAACAGGTAGGCGTCAGCCGCGGTGAAGCGGTCGCCGAGCAGCCACGGGTGGGTCGCCAGGGCGCTTTCGATCAAGGCATAGCGCTTGCGCAGGTACTCCTTGCGCTCCTCCCGCGTCGCCTCGGGCGTGTCCGGCTTGAACAGCGGGCTGTAGGACTTGTGGATCTCGGAGTTGATGTAGCCGAGCACTTCCTGCAGGCGGTAGCGCGCCAGCGTGCCGTTGGCGGGCGCCAGGCCCGAGGCGGGCTTGAGGTCGGCCAGGTACTGCACGATCGCCGGGCCTTCGGTCAGCAGCTGGCCGTCGTCAAGCTCCAGCGCGGGCACGTAGCCCTTGGGGTTGATCGCCAGGAAATCGGCGCCGTCCTCGGTACGCTTGGTCTTGCCGTCGACCTTCACCAGTCGAAGGTCGATGCCGGCCTCGCGCGCGACGATGTGCGGGGAAAGCGAGCAGGCGCCGGGCATGTAGTAGAGCTTCATGGGTGAGTCTCCTTCGTGGGGGTGGGACGTCCTGGGACGTGGCGCGCATCCTAGCCGCATGAAGTTACTGATGGATACCACCTAACCAGGGATTAGTGCCAAAATGTGGTAACTCCACGGTTACCGGAGACCCCTCATGGGCCTGCCCGTACGCAAGAGCAAAGTCGCCGCGCCGCCGCCGGCGTGCCCGCTCACCGAAAGCCTGGCGTTGCTGCGCGGCGCGTGGGCGCCGAACGTGATCTGGTATCTGAGCGCCGAACCGCGGCGCTTCGGGGAACTGCGCCACGACATCCCGCGCATCTCCGCGCGCGTGCTGAGCGCGCGGCTGCGCGAACTGGAATCGCGCGGGCTGGTGACACGGCGGGTGCTCGATACCTCGCCGCCCTCGGCCGAGTACGCGCTGACACCGTTGGGGCGCGAACTGTTGCCGGCGATCGAGGCGCTGGCGCAGGTAGGGCGCAAGCTGATCGACCAGTGGGAAGTGGGAGTGCGCAGCGGCAAGGCACGGGCGCGGCGAGCCGCCTGAATTGCTCGCCGGCAGAAACGCGTATCCAAGGAAGCCAGCGCCCTCTGGGGAAAGGGTTGGAGCAACCCGCTTGCCGATCGCCTCGCAGCCGACCCGCGCTCAGGCAGCCGTGGCCTTTGCGGCAAGCGAGGAACCTGCGGCCTCCACCTCGTCCGACCCCTCGTTGACGCCTTCGAACAGGAAGGTCGAGAGATAACGCTCGCCGGTATCGGGCAGCATCGCCAACAGCACCGAGCCCTCGGCCGCCTCCTTGGCCACCTGCAATGCCGCCGCCAGCGTGGCGCCGGCCGAGATGCCGACGAAGATGCCTTCCTGCTGCGCGAGCTTGCGCGAGGTGTCTCGCGCAAGCGTGTCGTCCACCGGCAGGACGCGGTCGACCACCTCGCGATTGAGGACGGCCGGCACGAAGTCCGGCGTCCAGCCCTGGATCTTGTGCGGCTGCCATTCGTTGCCGGACAGCAACGCGGCGCCCGCCGGCTCGCTGGCGATCAGCTTCACCTCCGGCCGCGCGACCTTGAGCACCTCGCCCACGCCGGTCAGCGTACCGCCGGTGCCCCAGCCGGTGACGAAGTAATCCAGCCGCCGGCCGGCGAAATCGCGCAGGATCTCGGCGGCGGTCGTGCTGCGGTGATAGGCAGGGTTGGCCGGGTTCTCGAACTGGCGGGCCAGGAACCAGCCGTGCTGCTCGGCCAGCTCCTTCGCCTTCTGAACCATGCCGGTGCCGCGTGCGGCCGCCGGCGTCAGCACGACCTTGCCGCCATAGGCGCGGATCAGCTTGCGCCGCTCGATGGAGAAGGTCTCCGTCATCACCGCCACGAACGGATAGCCGCGTGCGGCGCACACCGCAGCCAGCGCCACGCCGGTGTTGCCGGAGGTCGCTTCCACCACGGTCTGCCCGGGCTTGAGCGCACCGCGCTGTTCGGCGTCGAGGATGATCGCGAGCGCCAGGCGGTCCTTCACCGAGCCGGCCGGGTTGAACGCCTCGACCTTGACGTAGATGTCCACGTGCTGGGGCGCGAGCCGGTGCAGCTTGACGATCGGCGTATTGCCGATGGTGTCGAGAATGCTGTCGTAGATCATGGAATGGCTCCTGGAAGCGGCCGGTCCGCGCCGGCCGGTTGGGGTTCAGGCCTGGTGGATCGTGGCGAGCGCGTCGTGCCGGCGTGATGCCGCATGCCTGTCGACGCCGCCGTGCACGATACCGCCGATGTCGTGGATGGGCGCGCCCAGCGGTGGCGGGCCGAACCACGCCAGCGTTTCCGCCAGCATGGCGACCTCGCCGAGTATGAGCAGCGCAGGTGAACGAACCGCATGCGCGCGGGCGCGCGCGGCCAGCTCGACCAGCCGACCGGTGACGACCCGCTGTTCCGCGCGGGAACCGTTCTCGACCAGCGCAAACGGCGTGTCCGCTGCGCGGCCGTGCTCGAGCAGCCGCGACTGCAGGGTCTCCAGTTCGCTCACGCCCATGTAGACGGCCAGGGTCTGGCGCTCCTGCGCCAGCGCGGCCCAGTCCGTCGTGTCGCTCGAGGCCTGGCCGTGCGCCGTCAGCAGGCGCACCGAGTGTGCATGGGCGCGATGCGTCAGCGGCACGCCGGCATAGGCGGCGCAGGCCAGCGCGGCGGTGACGCCGGGCACGACTTCGTAGGGAATGCCGCGCGCGCGCAGGAACTCCAGTTCCTCGCCGCCGCGTCCGAACACGAACGGATCGCCGCCCTTCAGCCGTACCACGCGCCGTCCGGCCCGCGCATGGCCGAGCATCAGCCGGTGGATCTCCTCCTGGGTGGCATGGTGGTTGCCGGCCTGCTTGCCCACCTCCACGCGCTCGGCGTCGCGGCGGGCCAGCGCGAGCACTTCCGGGCTGACCAGGCGGTCGTGCAGGATCACGTCCGCCTCGTTGAGGGCACGCAGGCCGCGCAGGGTGAGCAACCCCGGGTCCCCGGGACCGGCACCGACCAGGATCACCGAGCCGCCGCCGCTGACGTCGGCGCCGGACAACGCCCGCTCGGCCACGACCGACGCCTCGGCGCCGCGCCCTTTGCGCAGCAGGGCCGCCACCGGTCCGGTCAGCAGGTGCTCGTAGAAGCGCCGGCGCGCCGCCGGCTGCGCCAGGCGCAGGCGGATCCGTGGCCGCAATCGCGAGGCCAGGGAAGCCAGCGCGCCCCACGAGGGGTCGAGCAACGCCTCCAGCCGCTCGCGCAGCAGGCGTGCCAGCATCGGCGCCCGCCCGCCGCTGGAGATGGCGATGGCCAGCGGCGCGCGGTCGATGACCGCCGGCACGTGGAAGCTGGACAGGGTCGCGTCGTCCACCACGTTGACGAAGATCCGCCGCAGGCCGGCCAGTTCGGCCACCAGCGCGTTCGTCGTGCGGTCCGAGGTCGCCGCGATCACCAGCCAGACCCGTTCAAGCCAGCTCTCGCGGAAGGCTTCGGCCCGGTGCGCGATGCGCCCCTGTTCCGCCCAGCGGCGCAGCGAAGGCGTGAGTTCGGGCGCGCTCACCGTCACCTGCGCGCCGGCATCCAGCAGCATCGCCACCTTGCGCTCGGCCACGGCCCCCCCACCCACCACCAGCACGGCGCGGTGCGACAGATCGGCGAAGACGGGATAGAGCTTCAAGGGGCACCTGCGCGATCGGGAGGCGTCCACGCTAGGCAGCTGTCGCGCAAGCGGCAAATGATTTGTCGCCTGCGTCTTATGCCTTCACGTTATGAGTATCCATCGGAATGGATGATCGCTTGACACTCGAAAGTACCGGACGTATAGACGTCTGTTTCATGCCACACCAAGAGCGCCACCCATCGCTGCCGTACCGAGACACCGTCGTGGTCGCCAGCATGCGCGACCGTCCCCTGCCGGCACGATGTCACCGTGTTCCGCCCATTGCCGACTTCCCCGCCGCACGAACACGGACATCCCGCCATGACGCTGGTCCAACTCCGTTACCTCGTCGCCATCGCCGACGCAGGCCTCAACATCACCCTGGCCGCCGAGCGGGTGCATGCCACCCAGCCCGGCCTGAGCAAGCAGCTCAAGCAGCTTGAGGACGAACTGGGCTTCAGGCTGTTCGTGCGCAAGGGCAAGAGCCTGGATGCCGTGACCCAGGCCGGGCGCGAGGTGCTTGAGCGCGCGCGCACGATCCTGGCGGAAGCGGCCAACATCCGCGCGATCGCCGCCAACCTGCGCAACGAGACCCAGGGCGAGTTGCGCATCGCCACCACCCACACCCAGGCCCGCTTCGCCCTGCCCGCGCCGATCGCCGCGCTCAGCCTCGCCTACCCGCAGGTAAGCGTGCACCTGCAGCCCGGCCAGGACACCGACGTGCTGAACCAGTTGGAGGCCGGCCGCGTGGACCTGGCGGTGATCAGCACCGCCGGGGCGCCCCCGGCCACCGGCATCGCCCTGCCCGCCTATCGCTGGCATCGCGTGGTGGTGGCCCCGGCCGGCCACGCCCTGGCCCGCCGGGGCCTGCCGCCGACGCTCGCCGAGCTGGCCGCGCAGCCGCTGATCAGCTACGACTCCTCGCTGCGCCCCGAATCCTCGCTGCGCCACGCCTTCGAAACCGCCGGCCTGCAGCCCCTCATCGCCATGACCGCCGGCGACGCCGACCTGATCAAGACCTACGTGCGCGCGGGCCTGGGCATCGGCGTACTGGCCGAGATGGCCATACTCGGCACGGATGCCGATCTGCAGGTACTGCCGGCCGACCACCTGTTCCCGCAGTGCACTACCTGGATCGTGCTGCGACGGGAGACGGTGCTGCGCGAATACGTGCTCGAATTCATCGCCCGGTTCGCGCCGCACCTGGACCGGCGCGAGGTCGTACGCGCACTGGCCATGGACGCGCCGCCGCCAGCGTGGGCACACGTGCCGCACTGGCGGGAGCGGCCGGTCGCGTTGCCGGATGCCGCCTAGCCCGGCGCGTTCACTTTTGCTGCACTCGGCATGGGGCGCGCTATCCGCGCCGCTGCCGTGAGCGGGTTCGCCCGAGATGGGCGTGCTGCCTGTTCACGAATGTCGCACTGATCGAGCCGCTGGCTCCCCCCGCCGGGGTGAGCGGCGCGACTCACCCGCGGCCTGTTTGCCGCAACGCATTCTCGCGCTCGTGCAGGAGCGAGCTTGCTCGTGATGCGCTTGCTTTTTTCGCTCCGCTAGGGTGCTTGATGGGACGTTTTGTTCTTGTACGGCCTCTCGAGCAAGCAGCGGCAGCCAGCCCACGGCAGCAACCCGGCAGACCGGCCAGCGACAGGCGGAAGCACATGGCACACGCCGCCCCCACGCGAGGCGACCGGCCCCACCGACGCCCGCGGTGTCAGCCGCCGATCAACCCCCGGTTGCGCAGCAGCGCGAGGATCTGTCGCGCCAGCGCCACCGGATCGGCGGCGCTGCCGTCCAGCCGCAGCTCCGGGTTCTCCGGGACCTCGTACGGGTCGCTGATTCCCGTGAAGTGCGCGATGCGACCGGCACGCGCCTGCGCGTACAGGCCCTTGCGGTCGCGCGCCTCGCACACCTCCAGCGGCGTGGCCACGTGGATCTCGACGAACGCGCCGTGCGCCTCGACCAGGGCGCGCGCTTCCCGGCGGGCCGAGGCGTACGGTGCGATCGGCGCGCACACGGCAATACCGCCGTGGCGGACGATCTCGCTGGCCACATAGCCGATCCGGGTGACGTTGGCGTCGCGATCCTCGCGCGAGAAGCCCAGGCCGCGCGAGAGGTGCCGGCGCACTTCGTCGCCGTCGAGCACCGTCACCGGCCGGCTGCTGTGCTCGAGCAACTGCGCGACCACGGCCTGGGCCAGGGTGGACTTGCCCGCGCCGGAGAGGCCGGTGAAGAACAGCGCGAAGCCGCGCGGCGCATGGGCGGGATGGCGCTCGCGCAGGATCTTCACCACTTCGGGGAAGCTGAACCAGGCGGGGATCTCGGTGCCTTCGTGCAGGTGCCGCCGCAGCTCGGTACCGGAGATGTCGCGCACCTGGTCGTCCAGCCCGACCTCGTCCGCCGGCAGGTAGGCGTCGCGGTTGACCACGTAGACCATCGCCGGGAACGGCACGATGCGGATGCCGAGCTCCGCCTGGTGCCGCTCCAGCAGTTGCTGCGCCTCGAACGGACCGTAGAAGGGCCTGCCCTGCGCATCCTTGCCCGGACCGGCATGGTCGCGGCCGACGATGAAATGGCTGGCGCCGTAGTTCTTGCGGATGATCGCGTGCCACAGCGCCTCGCGCGGCCCGCCCATGCGCATCGCCAGCGGCAGCAGCGACAGCCTGGCGCTTCCCTCGGGGTACTGCGGCAGCAGCGCGCGATAGCAGCGCACGCGGGTGTAGTGGTCGACGTCGCCCGGCTTGGTGCGGCCGACCGAGGGCTGGATCAGCAGCTTGGCGCCGACCTGCCGTGCCGCCCGCAGGGTCAGTTCGCGGTGCGCCCGGTGCATCGGGTTGCGCGTCTGGAAGGCGACGATGCGGCTCCAGCCGTTGGCCGCGAACCAGGCGCGCAGGCTGCGCGGGGTGTCGCGCAGTTCGGTGAAGTCGTAGTGCGCCGGCGGCTGGATGCCCCGCACGCGGCCACCCAGGTAGACCGGGCCGGTGCGGTCGAGCAGCTCGGCCACGCCCGGGTGCGTGCGGTCGCTGGTGCCGAACACGCGCTGCGCCTCGTGCAGGCGGTCGGGCCAGTAGATGTCCTGCACCTCCAGCACGGCCAGCGGCACGCCCTGGCCGTCGCGCAGCACGACCTCGCTGCCCGGGGAGAGCCCCGCCGAGAACGCCTCGCTCACGTCCAGCGTGATCGGCATGGGCCACAAGGTGCCGTCGGCCAGGCGCATCTCCTCCACCACGCGGTTGTAGTCGGCGCGGCAGAGGAAGCCCTCCAGCGGCGAGAACGCGCCCGAGAGCAGCAGTTCCAGGTCGCACAGCTGGCGGGTATCCAGGTCCAGCGCGGGCAGGCTGCCGCTGCGCTGCTTGAGCGCCTCGGCCTCCTGCGGCGGCAGGTGCAGCTCCTTCAGCACGCCGCCGTGCGGGGCGATCAGCAGGTCGGCGGCGCCGGCGTCGGCGGCGGGTGCGGTCAGGCTCATGTCGTTCATCCCCTAAAGGCTAGTGCAAACCTCAGACGTTGCTGTGCAGGCCGCATTCACGTTTGAGGCCGAAGAAGCGGGTGTCTTCCGGGGCCATGCCCGGCTCCCAGCGGTGGCTGGTGTGGACGTCGCCGATCGAGGTGTAGCCCTGCTTCCACAGCGGGTGGTAGGGCAGCCCGTGGCGCTTGAGGTACAGGCCCACGTCGCGGTCGCTCCAGTCCGCCAGCGGATGGAACTTCCAGCGGCCGTTGCGGCGTTCGGCGAACTCCACCGCGGCACGGGTGCGCGCCTGGCTGCGGCGCAGACCGGCGAACCAGCCGACCGCGCCGAGCTCCGCCAGCGCGCGCTGCATCGGCTCGACCTTGCGCATGCGGTTGTAGCGGTCAATGCCCTCCACGCCCTGCTCCCACAGGCGACCGTGGCGCGCCTCCATCCAGGCTGGACTGAGCGGCGCCTGGTACACCACGAGGTTCAGCGCGAGCCGTTCGGCCAATTCGTCGGCGAAGCGGTAGGTCTCGGGAAACAGGTAGCCGGTGTCGATCAGCACTACCGGTATGCGGGGCCGCTGGCGCGTCACCAGGTGCAGCGAAACCGCCGCCTGCGCACCGAAGCTGGAGGACAGCACGTGCTCGCCCGGCACGTGCTCCAGCGCCCAGGCCACGCGGTCCGCGGCGTCCAGACGCGCCAGCCGGGCGTTGATCTCGGCCAGCGCCTGCGGCTCGCGTGCCGCCTCCTGCAACCCTACCGCGCTCATGCCTGCACCTCCGCCGGGATGCGGCGCGCGGGCGGCGGGGGCGCGAGCAGGCCGGCGCGCAGCAGGAAATCGCCGAAGCCTTCGCCCGTCGAACGCTCGGCCGCGTAGCGCGCGAACAGCGGTTCCAGCGCCTCCAGGATGGCCGCCTCGCCCACGTTCTCGCGGTAGAGGCGGTTGAGCCGCTGGCCGCTGAAGTCCGCGCCCAGGCGCAGGTCGTAGCGGCCGGGGGCACGGCCGACCAGCGCGATCTCACCCAGGTAGGGCCGCGAGCAACCGTTGGGGCAACCGGACAGGCGCAGCAGGATGGGCGCGTCGAGCAGACCGTAGCGCGCCAGTTGCGCCTCGAGCTTGTCGAGGATGGTCGGGAGGTAACGCTCGCTCTCGGCCATGGCCAGGCCGCAGGTGGGCAGCGCCACGCAGGCGACCGCGTGGCGCCGGATCGCACTCTGACGGCGATAGCCGTCCAGGCCGTGGGCGGCGACGATCCCATCGATGCGTTCGCGGTCGGCCGCCTCGACATTGGCGACGATCACGTTCTGGTTGCAGGTGAGACGGAAATCGCCGGTGTGCACGTTCGCCAGTTCGCGCATGCCGGTGAGCAGCCGCTGCTCGCCGCGGTCCAGCAGGCGCCCGGATTCGATGTGCAGGGTCAGGTGCCAGCGTCCGTCCGCGCCCTCGATCCAGCCGTAGCGGTCGCCGTTGTGCTCGAAGCGGTACGGCCGGGCCGGCTGCAGGGCGAAGCCCAGGCGCCTTTCCAGCTCGGCCTTGAACGCGTCGGTGCCGCGCCGGTCCAGCGTGTACTTGAGCCGCGCGTGCTTGCGCTCGCCGCGGTCGCCCCAGTCGCGCTGGATCGAGATGATCTGCTCGGCCGCGGCGCGCAGCTGCTCGGGCGCCACGAAGCCGATCACCTCGGCCAGCCGCGGGTACGTCGTCGGATCGCCATGGGTGACGCCCATGCCACCGCCGATGGCGAGGTCGAAGCCCGCGAGCTTGCCGTCCTCGTCGATCGCGATCAGGCCGAGGTCCTGCGCGAACACGTCGACGTCGTTGAGCGGCGGAATGGCCAGCCCGATCTTGAACTTGCGCGGCAGGTAGGTGCGGCCGTAGAGCGGTTCGGGCTCCGGCTCGCCGACCAGCTTTTCGCCGTCCAGCCAAAGCTCGTGGTAGGCGGTGGTCTTCGGCGCCAGTTCCTCGGACAGCCTGGCCGCCCAGGCGTAGGCCTCGGCGTGCGCTGTCGACTGCACCGGCAGCGGCGTGCTCACCACGTTGCGCAGCACGTCGCCGCAGGCGGCGATGGTGCTGGCCATCGCGCGGTTGATCGCCGCGATGGTCGGCTTGAGGTCGCGCTTGAGGATGCCGTGCCACTGGAAGGTCTGGCGCGTGGTGATGCGCAGGCCGCTGCTGGCGTAGTCGCGGGCGAGCCGGTCGAACACCCGCCATTGCGCCGGCGTGACCACGCCCCCGGGGAGGCGCGCGCGCAGCATGAAGCTGTAGAGCGGCTCCAGCTTCTGGCGGCGGCGCTCCTCGCGCAGGTCGCGGTCGTCCTGCTGGTAGCTGCCGTGGAACTTGAGCAGCTTGGTGTCGTCCTCGCCGATGGCGCCGGTGACCGGATCGGCCAGTCCCTCGGCGATGCCGCCGCGCAGCTGGCGGCTGCGGTCTTTGATGAGTTCGAGTTCGGAGAGCGCAGGCATAGATGTTCAGTACACGTCGCGGGCGTAGCGCCCCTGGGTGAGGAGGCCGGCCAGCCATGCCCTGGCCGCGTCGGGGGAATGGCCGCCGTGCGCGACCGCGATGTCGCACAACGCCGCGTGGACGTCCTTGGCCATGTGGTTCGCGTCGCCGCATACGTACAGGTGCGCGCCGTCCTGCAGCCAGGCGTAGAGCTCCCGGCCCCGTTCACGCAGGCGGTCCTGCACGTAGACCTTGCGTTCGCCATCGCGCGAGAGGGCGAGATCCAGGCGATGCAGCACGCCTTTCTTCAGCGCCTCCTGCCATTCCACCTGGTAGAGGAAGTCGCGGGTGAAATGGCGGTTGCCGAAGACCAGCCAGTTGCGGCCGCGCGCGCCGCTCTCGCGCCGCTCCTGCACGAACGCGCGGAACGGTGCGACACCGGTGCCCGGGCCGATCATGATCACGTCTCGCGCGCCGTCGGCGGGCAGGCGGAAGCGCTCGTTCGGCTCGACGAACACCGGCACGATGGCATCCTCCTCCAGAGCCGAGAGAAAGGTCGAGGCAGCGCCCCAGTGCGGCACGCCGAACGCCTCGTACTGCACCCGCGCCACGGTGAGGTGCACTTCGTCCTCGCCCACGGCCAGCGGGCTGGAGGCGATCGAGTACAGCCGCGGCGCCAGCGGGCGCAGCGCGGCCACCAGATCCTCGGCGGACCAGGCGGCCGGATGGCGGCGCAGCAGGTCCAGCGGCTGGTGGCTGGCCAGCAGTTGGGCGAAGGTCGCGGCGTTTTCCGCCCGCAGTACCCGCATCAGCTCGACATCGCCGCCGGCGGCCGCATGGGCCGCGACAAAGGCGCGGGTGAGCCGGGTCAGTTCGCGCTCGCGCCCCAGCCATTGCGCCAACGGCAGGCGGCGTCCGTCGTGGGCGACCTCCTGCGCGCCGTCCAGACGCAACGTCTGCAGCCACTGCGCGACCAGTGCCGGCGGATTGGCCGGCCACACGCCGAGAGCGTCGCCCGCCGCATAACGCAACCCGGAGCCTTGCAACGACAGCTCCAGGTGGTGCACGGCACGCTCGCAATCGCGCGCGACGATGCGCTGGTTGGCCAGCACGGTGGCGGCGAACGGCTGTTCGCGCGAATGGCTGCGCGTCGGCAGCGCATGCACGGTGGCAGTGTGCGCGAGGACCGGCTCGGGGCGGCCCAGCGCCTTGCGGGCCTGCTCCAGCGCCTGCGTCGACCACGGCACGGCGACCGCATCGACATCCACGTCGGCTTCACCCAGCGGCGCGAAGCGATGCGCGCCCAGTTCGGCCAGGCGCGCGTCGAGCTGGCGCCCGATCGCGCAGAACTGGGGATAGCTCGAGTCGCCCAGGCCGAGCACCGCGTAGTGCAGACCGGGCAACCGCGGTGCGCGGCGGCCGACCAGGAACTCGACCAAGCCACGCGCATCGTCCGGCGGCTCGCCGTCGCCCTGCGTGCTGATCACGATCAGCAGATGGCTTTCCTTCGTCAGCTCGCGCAGCGGATAGGCATCGGCACGGACCAGGCGCACCGGCAGGCCGTCCGCCTGGCTGCGCGTCGCGAGCCGCCCGGCCAGCCGCTTGGCATTCCCGGTCTGGCTGCCGTAGAGGATGGTGAGCCGGACGGCATCCGGTGCGGTGGCGGGCGCGGACGATCCCCCGCCCGGCTGCGCCTGACTGGCACGGGCGGCGCTCCATGCCGCCACCCAGTACAGCTCCTGCGGGCCGAGGCCGTCGGCCAACCGCGCGAGCAAGGCGGTCTTCTCTGGGCTGAGCGTCACGGGCAGGGGTGCCGGTGCAACCAGGGCGTTCACGTCGTCTTGTCCTTTTGGACGTCCAAATGTGGGTCCGGACAAGCTAGAGGGCATGTCCTGCGCAGGGAAAGGACGGCTCGGCATGTGGATATGCCCAGCCCTTATTTCCGCGCGCGAGAGGTGCTCCCGATACTCGATCCCACCCCCTGACTTCACGCATCGATGACCCCTACCGTCGAATTCCTCACCTTCGCCGCCGTCGGCGCGCTCGCGCAGCTGGTCGACGGCGCGCTCGGCATGGCCTATGGCGTCGCCTCCGCGGCGATGCTCCTTGGTCTTGGCGTGCCGCCGGTGACCGCCACCGCGAGCGTGCATCAGGCCGAGGCGTTCACCTGTGGCGCTTCGGGGCTCAGTCACCTGGTGGCCGGCAACGTGCGCTGGCCGCTGTTCTGGGCCCTGGCGATTCCCGGCGTGACCGGCGCGGTGATCGGCGCCGCGGTGGTCGTGCACGTGCCGCCGGAGTGGATGCGGCTGGCGCTCACGCCGTACCTCCTGGGCATGGGCGTGTTCCTGCTGCTGCGCGGCGCGGCGGGCCGGCCGCCCGGACCCGACGTGCCGCGCGGGACGCCCGTGCTGGGCCTGGGCGCGGGCTTCGCCGACGCCGTGGCCGGCGGCGGCTGGAGCGCGCTGACCGTCACCACCCTGGTCGCGCGCGGCAGTACCCCGCGGTTGGTGATCGGTACGGTCCATCTGGCCAAGTGCGTGGTGAGCGTCGCCGCCAGCGTGAGCTTCCTGTGGCTGATCGGCCTGCAGCACGGCGGCGCGGTGCTGGGGCTGATCGCCGGCGGCGTCCTCGCCGCGCCGGTCGGTGCCGTGTGCGCACGGCGCATGCCCGCGCGGGTCGCCACCATGCTCGCGGCGATTGCTGTGCTCGGGCTGGGCGTGAACAACGTGGTGAAGGCGTTCGGCTGATCGTCGCCGCCGCGGCGGGACCCCGTCGGGCCGTACAATGCGCGGATGACTGCTACCCTTCCCATCGAGATCCGCGGCTCCGCCAGGCAGCCGCTGGGCATGACGCCGGCGCAATTCCTGCGCGACTACTGGCAGAAGCGCCCGCTGCTGATCCGCAACGCCTTTCCCGGCTTCGAGCCCCCATTGCAGCCGGACGACCTGGCCGGGCTGGCCTGCGAAGACGGCGCGCTGTCGCGGCTGATCGTGCACGACGAGAGGCGCGACCGCTGGTCGGTGAAGACCGGCCCGCTGGAGGAGGCCGATTTCGCGCGCACGCCGGACGCCAACTGGACCCTGCTGGTGCAGGACGTGGACAAGTGGGACGCGGACGTGGCCCGCCTGCTCGAGCACTTCCGCTTCCTGCCGAGCTGGCGCGTGGACGACGTGATGGTCTCCTACGCCGAGCCGGGCGGCGGGGTCGGCGCGCACGTGGACCAGTACGACGTGTTCCTGGTGCAGGGACTGGGCCGGCGCCACTGGGCGATCAGCACCGACCCGGACGCGCCGAAGGATGTCCGTGACGACGTGGAACTCAAGCAGCTGGTGCAGTTCGAGCCCACGCACGAATGGCTGCTCGATCCGGGCGACGTGCTCTACCTGCCGCCCGGCGTGCCGCACGACGGCGTCGCGTTCGGCGGTCCGTGCATGACCTTCTCGGTGGGCATGCGCGCACCCTCGCAGGCGGAGCTCACCGGCGACCTGGCGGACTACCTCGCCGAGCGCATGGACGAGTCGCAGCGCTACACCGACCCCGATCTCGTCCCCGCGCGCGACGCCGGCGAGATCGACGCGGCCGCACTGCAGCGCCTGCGGGCGGCCCTGCCGTTCGCCGCGGCGCTGGACGAGGACACCTTGCGCGACTGGTTCGGACGCTTCATCACCCGCTATCGCAATGCGCAGACGCCGGCGCCGCCGGACAAGCCGCTGGGCGCGGCCGCGCTGGGCAGGCACCTGGAGGGTGGCGGTGCCCTGCTGCGCCACCCCTGGTCGCGGCTGGCCTGGAGCCGCCGGGGGCGTGGCGCGACCGTGTTCGCCAACGGCCAGGCCTACCCTGCCCCGCCCGCCTTGGCGCGGCGTCTGTGCGCCGAGCGGACGCTGACCTTGGGAGCGCCCCCCGCCGGGACGGAACTCGCGCTGCTGCTGGCGCTGGTCAATGACGGCCATCTGGCCGTACCGCGGCGGCGGCGATGAACCCGGAGCACCTGCCCACCGGCACGCCCGAAGCGCTGGCCGCGGCCCGGCTGGCGCTGCTGGCCGCGGCACGGCGGCAGGTGGACATCCTGCTGCCACGCCTGGACGACACGATCTACGCCAGCGCCGGGGAACTGGCCGAGTTGCGCCGGCTGGCCATCGCCGGGCGCGGTGCGCAGATCCGCCTGCTGCTGCACGACCCGGCCACCGCCTTGCGCGACGGCCACCGGATGATCCTGCTGATGCAGCGGCTGCCCAGCGTGATCCGGGTACGCACGCCGGTGGACGAGGTGGACCTGGGCAACCCCTCGTCCTGCCTGCTCACCGACACCGGTGGCTACCTGTTCCAGCCCGATGCCGATCGTGCGCAGGGCCGCGCCGCACTGGCCGACCGCCCCGGCTGGGCACCGCTGCGGCAGCGTTTCGACGAGATGTGGGAACGCGCCGAGCGCGCGGGCATGCTGCAGCCGCTCGACCTGTAGCCGCGCAACGGGCCGCGGCCGCTACAGGATCTTGCGGTTCTTGCGGCCGATCGCCGTGATGATGAGCGCGAACGCGGCCAGCCGGATCAGGTAGGCGGCGCTGCTGTCCTCGAAGTAGATGTTGATGGTGGCGATGATCAGCTGGGCCAGGCCGAGCAGGCCGAAGGCCGCCGAAAAGGCCAGGAACAGCGTGTCGCCCGTGCGCCGCCAGAAGCGCAGGAAGAACAGCCCGGAGATGAAGAAACCGAAGGCGATGGCGCCGCCGAGGAAGTACAGCATCTTATTCCTCCGCGTCCCAGATGAAGCCGAACAGCAGCGTGACCACCGCCGCGAGCGAAACCAGACCGCGCGGCAGCGCCAGGTCGGCGGTCGGGAAGACCACCAGGTCCAGCACCAGCAGCAGGTTGTTGATCGCCAGCAGCAGGAAGCACAGCGCGCTCCAGAACAGCAGCTTGGTCCGCGTGCGATGGAAACTGCGCCCCAGCATCACCGCGCAGATCGTGCTGGTGAGGAAGCACAACAGGTAGACCGCGGGAGCGAAGTATTGGGACACGCGCTAATCCTTGCGGAATCGGAAAGCGTCGGCAAAGGCGACCAGGTTGTCGGAGCGGGAACGCATGATCAGGCGAAGTACGGCATCCGGCGACTTCACATAAAGTGCCTGCGAGGCCATCACCAGTTCGTGCAGATCGTCGGAGGCCGGGCCGTAGCGCACCAGGTCGTCGCTCTCGCGCACGATCAGCCCCGCGGCATGGAGCGACTCCACCGCCTGACTGACCACCAACTCGCTGGCGCGCAGCGCGGTGACAAGTTCGGTAGACGACCAGCAGCGCTCGGGATCGCGCAGCAGCAGGAACAACAGCTCCATCGACCAGATGGAACGGAATGTCGAGCGCAGGAAGCCGGCTACGTCCTTCTCCAATGGCATTCCGGGAACAGCCCCTCGTCTGGATACACCGTGCGGGTTCCCCCTCCCCTCACGAAAAAGTCGCTCCGGAAGCGGAGCGACTGCGTGCAATCAGCGTGTCCGATTCTATGGGCTCTCGTCTACGAAGCCAACCCGACACCGTGCTATGGTGCGCGCGGCGCGGGGGGCGGGTGCGCATCGGGGGCCGGACAGGTCGGCCGGGGGCGTGAACGCAGGCACCGATCCGGGTGCTCTGCGCATCGTGCCGGCAGCGCGGCACCGGTTTCCCATCCCACCATCACCCCTCTGCCGGTTGCCGCCCACGCGGCGCGTTTGAAGCATGGGTTCAGCCTGGAAAGCGCACGCTCGGTGGCTTCGCCTCGATCGTACCGAGCGACAGTCACCTGCAGCGGGACCCATGATTCGACCTGAGCAAGGCGTACTGTCGCGACAGGAGATTCATGTGAACGCCGAGAATCGCCAGGAAGTGCTGGATCGTCCGCAGCTCATCGATGCCCTGCGCAGCCTGCGCAGCGGCGACTTCAGCGTGCGCCTCCCCGAGAACGTGCCCGGCGCCGACAGCGAGGTGGCCCGGCTCTTCAACGACGTGGTCGGCCTCAATCGGCAGTTGACCGAGGAACTGGCCCGGCTCTCGATCGTGGTCGGCAAGGAGGGCCGCATCAACCAGCGCGGCCGGGTGAAGGCGGCGACCGGCGGCTGGGAGAGCGCGATCCGTTCGGTCAACGAGCTGATCGAGGACATGGTGCAACCCACCGCCGAAGTGGCGCGCGTGATCGGCGCCGTGGCCAAGGGCGACCTGTCGCAGACGATGACCGTGGAGATCGACGGGCGCCCGCTGCGCGGCGAATTCCTGCGCATCGGCAAGGTGGTGAACACGATGGTGGCGCAGCTCGCCTCGTTCGCCTCCGAGGTGACCCGCGTGGCGCGCGAGGTGGGTACCGAAGGCAAGCTGGGCGGCCAGGCGACCGTGAAGGGCGTGGCCGGCACCTGGAAGGACCTCACCGACAACGTCAACGCCATGGCCACCAACCTCACCGGCCAGGTGCGCAACATCGCCGAGGTGACCACGGCGGTGGCCTCCGGCGACCTGTCCAAGAAGATCACGGTGGAGGTCAAGGGCGAGATCCTCGAGCTCAAGAACACCATCAACACGATGGTGGACCAGTTGAACTCCTTCGCCTCCGAGGTGACCCGCGTGGCGCGCGAGGTGGGTACCGAGGGCAAGCTCGGCGGCCAGGCGCGCGTGGAGGGCGTGGGTGGCACCTGGAAGGACCTCACCGACAACGTCAACCTGATGGCCGCCAATCTCACCGGCCAGGTGCGCAACATCGCCGAGGTCACCACCGCGGTGGCCTCGGGCGACCTGTCCAAGAAGATCACGGTGGACGTCAAGGGCGAGATCCTCGAGCTCAAGAACACCATCAACGTGATGGTGGACCAGCTGAACTCCTTCGCCTCCGAGGTGACCCGCGTGGCGCGCGAGGTGGGTACCGAGGGCAAGCTCGGCGGCCAGGCGCAGGTGCCCGGCGTGGCAGGCACCTGGAAGGACCTCACCGACAACGTGAACCTGATGGCCGCCAACCTCACCGGCCAGGTACGCAACATTGCCGAGGTGACCACCGCCGTGGCCTCGGGCGACCTGTCCAAGAAGATCACGGTGGACGTCAAGGGCGAGATCCTCGAGCTCAAGAACACCATCAACGTGATGGTGGACCAGTTGAACGCGTTCGCCTCCGAGGTGACCCGCGTGGCCCGCGAGGTGGGCTCGGAGGGCAAGCTCGGCGGCCAGGCGCAGGTGCCCGGCGTGGCCGGCACCTGGAAGGACCTCACCGACAACGTGAACCTGATGGCCGGCAACCTCACCGGCCAGGTGCGCAACATCGCCGAGGTCACCACCGCGGTCGCCCGCGGCGACCTGTCCAAGAAGATCACCGTGGATGTCAAGGGCGAGATCCTCGAGCTCAAGAACACCATCAACGTGATGGTGGACCAGTTGAACTCCTTCGCCTCCGAGGTGACCCGCGTGGCCCGCGAGGTGGGCTCGGAGGGCAAGCTCGGCGGCCAGGCGCGCGTGGAGGGCGTGGGCGGCACCTGGAAGGACCTCACCGACAACGTCAACCTGATGGCCGGCAACCTCACCGGCCAGGTGCGAAACATCGCCGAAGTGACCACCGCGGTCGCGCGTGGCGACCTGTCCAAGAAGATCACCGTCGACGTCAAGGGCGAGATTCTCGAGCTCAAGAACACCATCAACGTGATGGTGGACCAGCTCAACTCTTTCGCCTCCGAGGTGACCCGCGTGGCGCGCGAGGTGGGTTCGGAGGGCAAGCTCGGCGGCCAGGCGCAGGTGCCCGGCGTGGGCGGCACCTGGAAGGACCTCACCGACAACGTCAACGCCATGGCGGCCAACCTCACCGGCCAGGTGCGCAACATCGCCGAAGTGACCACCGCGGTGGCCTCGGGCGACCTGTCCAAGAAGATCACGGTGGACGTCAAGGGCGAGATCCTCGAGCTCAAGAACACCATCAACACCATGGTGGACCAGCTCAATTCGTTCGCCTCCGAGGTGACCCGCGTGGCGCGCGAGGTGGGCACCGAGGGCAAGCTCGGCGGCCAGGCGCAGGTGCGTGGCGTGGCCGGCACCTGGAAGGACCTCACCGACAACGTCAACCTGATGGCGGAGAACCTCACCGGCCAGGTGCGCAACATCGCGGACGTCACCACCGCGGTCGCCCGCGGCGACCTGTCCAAGAAGATCACGGTGGACGTCAAGGGCGAGATCCTCGAGCTCAAGAACACCATCAACGTGATGGTGGACCAGCTGAACTCCTTCGCCTCCGAGGTGACCCGCGTGGCGCGCGAGGTGGGTACCGAGGGCAAGCTCGGCGGCCAGGCGCAGGTGCCCGGCGTGGGCGGCACCTGGAAGGACCTCACCGACAACGTCAACCTGATGGCCACCAACCTGACCAACCAGGTGCGCGGCATCGCCGACGTGGTGACCGCGGTGGCGCAGGGCAACCTCAAGCGCAAGCTGTCTGTGGACGCCAAGGGCGAGATCGCCGCGCTGGCCGACACCATCAACGGCATGATCGAGACGCTCGCCACCTTCGCCGACCAGGTGACCAACATGGCGCGCGAGGTGGGCATCGAGGGCAAGCTCGGCGGCCAGGCGCGCGTGCCGGGCGCCGCCGGCCTGTGGCGCGACCTCACCGACAACGTGAACCAGCTCGCCGCCAACCTCACCAACCAGGTGCGCTCGATCGCCGACGTGGCCACCGCGGTGACCAAGGGCGACCTCTCCCGCTCGATCGCGGTGGAAGCCTCGGGCGAGATGGCCGCGCTCAAGGACAACATCAACGAGATGATCCGCAACCTCAAGGAACAGACCTTGAAGAACGCGGAGCAGGACTGGCTCAAGACCAACCTGGCGCGCTTCTCGCGCATGCTGCAGGGCGTGCGCGACCTGGCCACGGTGTCCAACCTGATCATGTCCGAGCTCGCGCCGCTGGTGAACGCGCAGTACGGCGTGTTCTACGTCGCCCGCCGCGAGGACAACGAGACCGTGCTCGACCTGGTCGCCAGCTACGGCGCCGAAAGCCGCGACCAGCTCAAGCCCACCTTCAAGCTGCGCGAGGGCCTGGTCGGCCAGTGCGCCGCCGACAAGCGCGCGATGCTGCTGACCGACATCCCGGACAACTTCATCCGCATCGGCTCCGGTCTGGGCCACGCGCCGCCGGCCAACGTGGCGATCCTGCCGGCGCTGTTCGAGGACGAGGTCAAGGCGGTGATCGAGCTGGCCTCGTTCAACCGCTTCAACGAGACCCACCAGAACTTCCTCGACCAGCTGATGGAGTCGGTCGGCATCGTGCTCAACACGATCGCCGCGACCATGCGTACCGAGGGCCTGCTCAAGCAGTCGCAGCTGCTCACCCAGGAGCTGCAGGCGCGCCAGACCGAGCTCACCACCAAGCAGGAGGAGCTGCACGCCACCAACGAGGAGCTGCAGGAAAAGGCGCAGCTGCTGGAGAACGAGAAGAAGCAGGTGGAGGCCAAGAACTTCGAGATCGAGATGGCCCGCCGCGCGGTGGAGGAAAAGGCCGAGCAGCTGGCGCTCACCTCCAAGTACAAGTCCGAGTTCCTGGCCAACATGAGCCACGAGCTGCGCACGCCGCTCAACTCGCTGCTGATCCTCTCGCGCCTGCTCGCCGACAACCCGCAGGGCAACCTGAGCGAGAAGCAGACCGAGTTCGCCCGCACCATCCATTCGGCAGGCTCGGACCTGCTCAGCCTGATCAACGACATCCTGGACCTGTCCAAGATCGAGTCCGGCACGGTCTCGATCGAGATCGGCGACATGCCGCTGAGCGGCCTGAAGCAGCACATGGAGCGCACCTTCCGCCAGCTCGCCTCGGACAAGAACCTCGACTTCAAGGTGGAGTTCGACCCGCGCCTGCCGGCATCGATCCGCACCGACGAGAAGCGGCTGCAGCAGATCGTGCTGAACCTGCTGTCCAACGCCTTCAAGTTCACGTCCGAAGGCAGCGTCACGCTGGCGGTGCGCCCGGCTTCGAGCGGCTGGAGCACCAACCATCCGGTGTTGCGCTACGCCGAGCGCGCCATCGAGATCGCGGTGACCGACACCGGCATCGGCATTCCCAAGGACAAGCAGAAGTTGATCTTCGAGGCCTTCCAGCAGGCCGACGGCACTACCAGCCGCAAGTACGGTGGCACCGGCCTGGGCCTTTCGATCAGCCGCGAGATCGCGCGCCTGATCGGCGGCGAGCTGCAGGTGAGCTCGACCCCCGGCGAAGGCTCCACCTTCACCCTGTTCGTGCCGATGGAGGCCGTCCCGCCGGCCGCCCTGCCCCCCGGCGGCGTGACCGCGCGCTACGACAACAGCGGCGCCAACGTGCCGGGCGCGCTGCCGGCGCAGCTGGAGGTCACCGACGACCGCGACGCCCTGGGCGACTCGCCCTTCGTGCTGATCGTCGAGGACGACCCGACCTTCGCCTCGATCCTGCTGGACATCGCCCGCGAGGCGGGCCTCAAGGGCGTGGTCTCCACCGCCGGCGCCGGCACGCTGGCCCTGGCGCGCAAGCTGCAGCCGCACGCGATCACCCTGGATCTGGGCCTCTCCGACATCGACGGCTTCGTGCTGCTGGACCTGCTCAAGCACGACCCGCAGACCATGCACATGCCGATCCAGGTGATCTCCGGCACGGACAAGCTGGGCTCCGCCCTGTCGCTGGGCGCGTTCGGCGTCACCGAGAAGCCGGCGGCACCGGAAACCCTCGCCGCCGTGTTCAGGCGCCTGGCCGAACACATCGCCCAGGTGCCGCACACGCGTCCTCCGGTCGAGCCGGCTGTCGGCCTGCGTACCGTGCCCGAGCTGGCGGGCGCGAAGATCCTCATCGTCGACGACGACATCCGCAACATCTATTCGCTGACCAGCGTGCTGGAAAGCCACGACGTCGAGGTGCTGCACGCCGAGGGCGGCCGGGAGGGCATCCTGATCCTGGAACAGACGCCCGGCATCGACCTGGCGCTGATCGACATCATGATGCCGGAGATGGACGGCTACGAGACCATGCAGCAGATCCGCGCCAGGCCGCAGCTGGCGGACGTGCCGCTGATCGCGGTGACCGCCAAGGCGATGAAGGGCGATCGCCAGAAATGCCTGGATGCCGGCGCCTCCGACTACATCGCCAAGCCGGTGGACATCGAGCTGCTGCTCGCGTTGCTGCGGGTCTGGATCGCACGCGCGCGCGAACGGACCTCGCCGGACCGGCCCACCACGCCCGCCGTCGCACAGTAGCGGAGCGCCCCCCATGAACGTACCGATCACTCATCCCCGTCCTGCCTCCGGCCGATCCGGTCGCCCGCGCGTGCCGGTGCAGCCGGCCGAACGGGCGCGGATCCTCATCGTCGACGACGACGAGCGCAACCTGCTGGCGATCCGCACGGTCCTGGAGGACATCGCCGACGTGGTGCTGGCCAAGTCCGGCGAGGAGGCGCTGCGGCATCTGCTCAAGAGCGAGTTCGCGGTGATCCTGCTGGACGTCTACATGCCCGGCATGGACGGCTACGAGACCGCGCAGATCATCCGCGCCCGCGAGCAGACCAAGCGCATCCCGATCATCTTCCTGTCGGCGGTGAACAAGGAGACCGAGCACCTCATCCGCGGCTACTCGATGGGCGCGGTGGACTACGTGTTCAAGCCGGTCGAGCCGGTGGTGCTGCGCTCCAAGGCCGCGGTGTTCGTCGATCTCTACCTGATGACCCGCGAGGTGCGCCGCAAGGCGCAGCAGGAGCAGCAGCTGCTCGACGCCAACCTGCGCGCCAATGCCGAGCGCCTGCGCGCGGAGCAGGAGCTGCGCCTGGCCGAGCAGCGGCAGGCGGCGATCATCCAGTCGCTGCCGATCATCCTCTACCTGGAAGAGCGCGACGCGACGCCACGCGTGCCCAAGTTCGTCGGCGGCAACTTCAAGGCGGTCACCGGCTTCGACGCCGAGGAACTGGTCGCCTCCCCCACCCTGTGGCTGGACCGGGTGCACCCCGACGACCGCGAGCGGCTCGCCCAGGCGCTGCGCGCGCGCCGCAGCGGGCGCGTCCACGCGGTCGAGTACCGCTGGCAGTGCGCCGACGGGCAGTACAAGCACTTCCTCGACCAGACCGTGCTGCTGCGCGACGCCGACGGGCAACCGCTGGAGTACGCCGGCACCGTGCTGGACGTCACCGACCGCAAGGAGCTGGAGTCGCAGCTCCTGCACGTGCGCAAGATGGACGCGCTCGGCCAGCTCACCGGCGGCATCGCGCACGACTTCAACAACCTGCTCGCCGCCGTGCTGGGCGGCCTGGGCCTGATCGAGCGGCGCGTGGCGCTGGCCGACGACCAGCGCAAGGTGCTGGAAATGACCCGACACGCCGCGCAGCAGGGCGCCGAGCTGGTCTCGCGCCTGCTCGCCTTCGCGCGCAAGCAGAAGCTGGAGCCGGCGCGCATCGACATGCGCAACCTTTCCGCCACCGTCACCCAGCTGCTGACCCACACGCTGGGCGGGCTGGTGGCGCTCGAGTGGCGGCTGGACGAAGGGCTGTGGTCGCCCTACGCGGACGAGACGCAGCTCGAGCTGGCGCTGATGAACCTGGCGATCAACGCCCGCGACGCCATGCCTGCGGGCGGCCGGGTCTGCATCGCCTGCCGCAATGCCAGCATTCCCGAGGGCACCGAGGACGCGCCGGGCGACTACGTGGTGCTCGCCGTATCGGACACCGGTTGCGGCATACCGCCGGACATGCTCGAGCGCGTCACCGAGCCGTTCTTCACCACCAAGGCGGTGGGCAAGGGGACCGGCCTGGGCCTCAGCATGGTCTACGGCTTCGCCCAGCAGTCCGGCGGCACCATGCGCATCGAGAGCCGGCTGGACCACGGCACCACGGTGGAGATCTGGCTGCCGCGCGCGCCCGAGGCGGCGCGCGGCCTGCCGCACGACCCGGCCGCGGACAGCCCGACCGGTCGCGGCCTGGCGCGCAACATCCTGCTGGTGGACGACCACGAGGGCGTCCGCGCCACCACCGCGGCGATGCTCGAGGACCTGGGGCACCAGGTCACCACCGCCGCCGACGGCGAGCACGTCGGTCAACTGATCCGCACGGACGGGCTGGATGGCATCGACTTCGTCATCAGCGACTACGCCATGCCGCTGGTCTCCGGCTCGGAGGTCATCCGCAAGTTGCGCGCGATCAAGCCCGGCCTGCCCGGCGTCCTGATCAGCGGTTATGCGGATACGGACGCGATCTCCGGTGCCCCCGAAGGCGTCGTCGTCGTCTCCAAGCCGTTCACCCCCGGCCAGTTGCAGGACGCCATCGCCGCTGCGGCCGCCACGGCCTCGTACCCCGCCCAGCCCGCACGCCCGGCCGCGAACTGAACGTCGGCTGGATCGCGGGTTCGACTGCGGCTTCCGGCGGCAGCCCCCGGCAGCCGCCGTGCCGTGCGGCGTGGCGGCCCGGCACCCTTGAAATCCGGCCCGCCATCGCGACTTCCTCGGGCACAGCCCGGCTTGCCGCGGCGCAGCAGGCCCGGCGTATAATCGTTAAGATTGCATACGGCCCTTCGCCCTTCCCCCGACGGATGGCCGCAAGCCTCCCTTCCCTGCCGGTGGTGACGTGAGCACGAACCTGATTCGCGAGTTTTCCGAGTCCTCCCAACTCGCCGGCGGCAACGCCGACTACGTCGAGCAGCTGTACGAGGCCTGGCTGGCCGATCCGTCCGCAGTGACGGCCGACTGGGCTCGCTACTTCGAATCCTTCAAGGGTCGCGGCAACGACACCCCGCATTCGGCAGCCATTGCCCGCATCGAGGCCGCCCAGAAGCAGCGCCGCGCGGCCGGCGCCCCGGTCGACGATGCCCATGCCCGCAAGCAGGCCGGCGTGCTGCGCCTGCTGACCGCCTACCGCTCGCGCGGCCACCTCGCTGCCGATCTCGACCCGCTGGGCCTGGCCCACAAGATGGAGGCGCCGGACCTGGGGCTGGCCTTCCACGGCCTGTCCGACGCGGACCTGGACACCGAGTTCGACTGCGGCACCTTCGCCGGCGGCGGCCAGCGCATGAAGCTGCGCGAGCTGCTCGCGCGCCTGAAGAAGATCTACGCCAGCACCATCGGCGCGGAGTTCATGTACATCTCCGACCACGCGCAGCGCGCCTGGATCTATACCCGGCTGGAGCAGGCCAACGGCAGCGCCGGGCTGGATGCCGCCGGCAAGAAGCGCGTGCTGGCGGGCCTGACCGCCGCCGAAGGGCTGGAGCGCTACCTGCACACCAAGTACGTCGGCCAGAAGCGCTTTTCTCTGGAAGGCGGCGACAGCCTGATCCCGATGGTCGACGACATCGTCACCTCGGCCGGCGACAACGGCATCAAGGACCTGGTCATCGGCATGGCCCATCGCGGCCGCCTGAATGTCCTGGTCAACATCCTGGGCAAGCCGCCCAAGACCCTGTTCAACGAATTCGAGGGCAAGTTCGAGCACCCGGACGACCCGGCGCATTCGGGCGACGTGAAGTACCACATGGGCTTCTCCGCCGACGTGCGCACGCCCAGGGGCGGCGGCGTGCACGTAGCGCTGGCGTTCAACCCCTCGCATCTGGAGATCGTCAATCCGGTGGTCGCCGGTTCCGTGCGCGCGCGCCAGGTGCGCCGGCAGGACGGCGAGCGCACGCAGTCGATGGCGGTGCTGATCCATGGCGACGCGGCCTTCGCCGGCCAGGGCGTCAACATGGAGCTGTTCCAGATGTCGCAGGCGCGCGGCTTCCGCATCGGCGGCTCGCTGCACATCGTGATCAACAACCAGGTCGGCTTCACCACCTCCAACCCGCAGGACGCGCGTTCCACGCTGTACTGCACCGACCTGGCCAAGATGGTCAACGCCCCCGTGTTCCACGTGAACGGCGACGACCCCGAGGCGGTGATCGAGGTCACCCGCCTGGCCCACGAGTTCCGCAAGCAGTTCCGCAAGGACGTGGTGATCGACCTGGTCTGCTACCGCCGCCACGGCCACAACGAGGCGGACGAGCCGTCCGCCACGCAGCCGGTGATGTACCAGATCATCAAGAAGCGCCCGACCACGCGCGACCTCTATGCGCAGCGGCTGGTGAAGGAAGGCGTGCTGGCCGAGGGCGAGGCGCAGAAGGAGCTGGACGCCTACCGCGACCGCCTCGAGGCCGGTGGCTCGATGACTGCGCTGGACCCGAGCCCGCAGCGCGACGTGCACGTCGACTGGAGCCGCTTCGTCGGCGGCAAGCTGTCCACCGCCGTCGACACCGGCGTGGCCAAGCCCAAGCTGATCGAACTGGCCAACCGCATCCTGGAACTGCCGGCAGACCTCACCCTGCAGCCGCGCGTGGCCAAGATCTACGACGACCGCCGTAAGATGGCCAGCGGCGAGCACCCGGCCGACTGGGGCTTCGCCGAGAACCTGGCCTACGCCACGCTGATCGACGAGAACTACAACCTGCGCCTGGTCGGCCAGGATTCCGGCCGCGGCACCTTCTTCCACCGCCACGCGGTGCTGCACGACCAGAAGGACGGCCACACCTACATGCCCCTCGCCGCGGTGCGCGCCGGCGCCAACGTCGAGGTGATCGACTCGCTGCTGTCCGAAGAGGCGGTGATGGCCTTCGAGTACGGCCACGCCACCACCGACCCGTACACGCTGGACATCTGGGAAGCGCAGTTCGGCGACTTCGCCAACGGCGCGCAGGTGGTCATCGACCAGTTCATCAGCTCGGGCGAGGCCAAGTGGAACCGCCTGTGCGGCCTGGCGCTGTTCCTGCCGCACGGCTACGAGGGCCAGGGCCCGGAGCACTCCTCCGCCCGCCTCGAGCGCTTCCTGCAGCTGTGCGCGCTGGACAACATGCAGGTCTGCGTGCCGACCACCCCGGCGCAGGCCTTTCACATGATCCGCCGGCAGATGGTGCGCCCGGTGCGCAAGCCGCTGATCGTGATGACGCCCAAGTCGCTGTTGCGCCACAAGCTGGCGGTGTCCTCGCTGGACGAGCTGGCTGCAGGCAGCTTCCAGCTGGTGATCGGCGAGCATCGCGACCTCGCCGCCAAGAAGGTCAGGCGCGTGGTGCTGTGCTCGGGCAAGGTCTACTACGACCTGCTGGAGGAAGCCGAGAAGCGCGGGATCGCCGACGTGGCCATCGTCCGCGTCGAGCAGCTCTACCCATTCCCGCGTCCGCAGGTGGTCGAGGAACTGGCCAGGTACCCGGCCGCCAAGGAAGTGGTCTGGTGCCAGGAGGAGCCGATGAACCAGGGCGCCTGGTTCCAGATCCGCCACCACCTGCAGGCCTGCGTCGGTCCCAAGCACAGCCTCTCCTATGCCGGCCGCGGGCGCTCGCCCGCCCCGGCCGCCGGCCATTTGAACACCCACACCGCCGAGCAGACGGCGCTCGTCGAGCAGGCGCTGGTCGCGCCGGTCGGCGACGACCACTCGGCGGAGTAAGCTTTTCCGGATCGCGCGGCCGGGATGGCCGCGAGTTGCCGCGCTCACGGACGAGCGCCCAAAACCTAAGGACCCGTCATGTCCATCGAAGTCAAAGTCCCCGTCCTTCCCGAGTCGGTCTCCGACGCCACCATCGCCAGCTGGCACAAGAAGGTCGGCGACGCGGTCAAGCGCGACGAGAACCTGGTCGACCTTGAAACCGACAAGGTGGTGCTGGAAGTGCCCTCGCCGGTCGACGGCGTACTGAAGGAGATCAAGCACCAGGCCGGCGACACGGTGAACAGCCAGCAGGTGATCGCGATCCTCGAGGAGGGCGCCGCCGCGCCGGCTCCCGCGCCCGCCGCGAAGGAAGAGCCGAAGGCCGCCGCCGCCCCTGCGCCGGCCAAGGCCGAGGCGCCGCAAGCCGGCAAAGGCATGGACGAGCTGTCCCCGGCCGGTCGCCGCGTCGCCACCGAGGAACACATCGATCCGTCCAAGGTCGCCGGCACCGGCCGCGACGGCCGGGTGACCAAGGAAGACCTGGTCAACTACGGCAAGGGCGGCGCCGCGCCGGCGCCCGCTGCCGCGCCGCCCGCCAGGCCGACGCCGGGTGCCCGTCCGGAAGAGCGCGTGCCGATGACCCGCATGCGTGCCCGCATCGCCGAGCGCCTGATGCAGTCGAAGAACTCGATCGCGATGCTGACCTCGTTCAACGAGGTGAACCTCGCCGAAGTGGTGAAGATGCGCAAGAGCCTGGGCGAGCAGTTCCAGAAGACCCACGGCATCAAGCTCGGCTTCATGAGCTTCTTCGTGAAGGCCACCGCCGAGGCGCTCAAGCGCCATCCGATCATCAACGCCTCGGTCGACGGCAACGACATCATCTATCACGGCTACCAGGACATCTCGATCGCGGTGTCCACCGACAAGGGCCTGGTGACGCCTGTGTTGCGCGACGTACAGGACATGAGCTTCGCCGACATCGAGAAGGGCATCGCCGACTATGCCAAGAAGGCGCGCGACGGCAAGCTCTCGCTGGAGGACCTGCAGGGCGGCACCTTCACCATCACCAACGGCGGCACCTTCGGCTCGCTGCTCTCCACGCCGATCGTCAACCCGCCGCAGAGCGCGATCCTCGGCATGCACACGATCAAGGAGCGCGCCATCGTCGAGAACGGCTTGGTTCAAGCCGCGCCGATGATGTACATCGCGATCTCCTACGACCACCGCATCATCGACGGCAAGGACGCGGTGCTGTTCCTGGTCGACATCAAGGACCAGCTGGAGAACCCGCAGCGCATGCTGCTCGGCCTCTGATCGCCGCCCCGGCGATCGGAAAATAGGTAACGAAGCTCTGGTGCCCGGACTCGACTGAAAGCACGCCCGCCTGGTTGTTTCCGGCGCACCAGCGCCCATCTTTCGCTTCACCAGCGAGCAGGGCTCGCCAGCAAGGAACCTCGCATGAGTGACCAACAATTCGACGTCATCGTCATCGGCGCCGGCCCGGCCGGCTACGTGGCCGCGATCCGCGCCGCGCAGCTGGGCCTGAAGACCGCCTGTGTCGACGACTTCACCGGCAAGGACGGCAAGCAGGCGCTGGGCGGCACCTGCCTCAACGTGGGCTGCATCCCGTCCAAGGCGCTGCTCGATTCCTCGCGCCAGTTCTGGAACATCTCGCACAACTTCCCCGTCCACGGCATCAGCGTGGAAGGTGCCAAGGTCGACATGGGCACCTTCATCGGCCGCAAGGACAAGATCGTCAAGCAGTTCACCGGCGGCATCGCGCAGCTGTTCAAGGCCAACAAGGTCACCGCCTTCTATGGCAAGGGCAAGCTGCTCAAGGGCAACCAGGTCGAAGTCACCGGCAAGGATGGCTCCAAGCAGACGCTCGCCGCCACCAATGTGATCCTGGCCTCCGGCTCGGTACCGATCGAGCTGCCGTTCGCCAAGTTCGACGGCAAGGCCATCGTCGACAACGCCGGCGCCCTGGACTTCACCGAAGTGCCCAGGCGCCTGGGCGTGATCGGCGCCGGCGTGATCGGCCTGGAGCTCGGCAGCGTGTGGAAGCGCATGGGCGCCGAGGTGACCGTGCTCGAGGCGCTGCCCGATTTCCTGGGCGCCGCCGACGCCGACATCGCCAAGATCGCGCTGAAGGAATTCACCAAGCAGGGCCTGCAGATCAAGCTCGGCGCCAAGGTCTCCAAGGCCGAGGTAAAGAAGGACGGCGTGTACCTGAGCTACACCGACAAGGAGGGCGAGCAGTCGCTGGTGGTCGACAAGCTGCTGGTCGCCGTGGGCCGTCGCGCCTACACCGACGGCCTGCTGGCCGAGGACACCGGCGTCCGGCTGGACGAGCGCGGCCGCATCGTGGTCGACGAGCACAACCACACCGGCGTCGACGGCGTGTGGGCGATCGGCGACGCCGTGCGCGGCCCGATGCTGGCGCACAAGGGCTCCGAGGAAGGCGTGGCGGTGGCCGAGTGGATCGCCGGCAAGGCCGGCCACGTCAACCTCGACACCGTGCCGTGGGTGATCTACACCGAGCCGGAGATCGCCTGGGCCGGCAAGACCGAGAAGCAGCTCAAGGACGAAGGCGTGCCGTACAAGGTCGGCACCTTCCCATTCGCCGCGATCGGCCGCGCCGTCGCGATGAACGAGGCCATCGGCCAGGTGAAGGTGATCGCCCACGCCGAGACCGATCGCATCCTCGGCGTGCACATGGTCGGCCCGGGCGTGTCCGAGCTGATCGCCGAGTGCGTGGTGGCGATGGAGTTCAAGGGTTCCTCCGAGGACCTGGCACGCATCGTCCACGCGCATCCGACGCTGTCCGAAGCCGTGCACGAGGCCGCGCTGTCGGTGGACAAGCGCGCCATCCACAAGGGCAACTGACCGCCTCTGGCAAGGCCGACGCGGCCCGCTCGTGGCGACATGGGCGGGCCGTTTCCGTTTCTCCGCTGATGCAGGCGCGAGCTTGCCCGCGCTTGCCTGGTCGATATCCGTTTCGGCGCGACGGCTTCGCGAGCAAGCTCGTTCCTACCCCGTCCCTGCTTCCAGGAAACCCATGCCCCAACCCACCGCCCTCTGCGTCTACTGCGGCTCCAGCAGCGGCAGCCACCCCGAGTACGTCGAACAGGCCCGCGCCTTCGGCACCGAGATGGCGCGCCGCGGCATCGCGCTGGTCTACGGCGGCGGCAAGGTCGGGCTGATGGGCACGGTCGCCGACGCCGTACTGGCGGCCGGTGGCCAGGCGATCGGCGTGATCCCGCGCCAACTGGTCGATCTGGAGGTCGCCCACCCGGGGCTGACCGAGCTGGTCGTGGTCGAGACCATGCACCAGCGCAAGACCCGCATGTACGAGCTCTCCGACGCCTTCGCCGCGTTGCCCGGCGGCTTCGGCACGATGGACGAGATGTTCGAGATGCTGACCTGGGCGCAGCTGGGTCTGCATCGCTACCCGTGCGCCTTTCTCGACGTACGCGGCTACTACACGCAGTTGCGCGCGATGATGGACCACATGGTGGCCGAACGCTTCGTTCGCCCCGAACAGCGCGAGGACGTCTGGTTCGGCCAGGACATGGGCGCGCTGTTCGACTGGATGGCAAGCTACCAGGGTCGCTACCTGCCCAAGTGGGTGGACGACCGCAGCATCGACGCCTGACCGCAGGCAAGGAGGCAAGCATGAGCCCGTCCACCGCGTTCCGCGCCATGCGCATCCACAACGACCAGGCCGGTTACCGCGCCGGCATCGAGCGCATGGACGCTGCCGCGCTGACCCCGGGCGAGGTGCTGGTCAAGGTGGTGTGGTCCTCGGTCAACTACAAGGACGCGCTGGCCGGCACCGGCAAGGGCAAGATCCTGCGCCGGTACCCGCTCAACGGCGGCATCGACCTGGCCGGGCACGTGGTCGCCTCGACCAACCCCGCGTTCAGGGAGGGCGATGCCGTGCTGTGCACCGGCAGCGGCCTGTCCGAGACGCGCGACGGCGGCTACGCCGAGTACGCCCGGCTGGAGGCGCGCTGGACCATCCCGTTGCCCGCCGGCCTGTCCCTGCGCGAGAGCATGATCCTGGGGACCGCCGGCTTCACCGCGGCGCTGGCCCTGCTGCGCATGCAGGACAACCGGCAGACGCCGGACCTCGGGCCCATTGCGGTCACCGGCGCCAGCGGCGGCGTCGGCCAGCTCGCGATCGACATCTTCAGCCGCGCCGGCTACGAAGTGCACGCGATCAGCGGCAAGGCCGACCACTTCGACTTCCTGCGCGGGCTCGGCGCCCGCGAATGCATCGACCGCCACCGGCTCGCCTTCAGCGGCAAGCCGATGGACTCGGCCCGCTTCGGCGGCGCACTGGACAACGTCGGCGGGCCGATGCTGGCCGGACTGCTGCCGCTGGTCGCGCCCTACGGCAACGTGGCGCTGTGCGGCAACGCCGGCGGCATCGCCTTCGACGGCACCGTCATGCCCTTCATCATCCGCGGCGTCAGCCTGCTCGGCATCGCCTCGGCCGGCACCGCGCGCGACCTGCGCGAGCGGATCTGGCAGCACCTGGCCGACGACTGGAAGCCGCGCCACCTGGACCGCATCGCCACCCGCGAGGTCACGCTGGACGAACTGCCGGCCGTGTTCGGCCGGATGCTCGCCGGCGACTCCTTCGGGCGCACGCTGGTGCGCGTAGGCGCGGCGTGAAGCCTGCGCTTGGAAGCGCCTCCCGCGCGGCATAGAATCCACGACAACTACTAGGGAACCCCCAACCTCATGGCACGAATCCTGATCGTCGACGATTCCCCGTCGCAGCTACTGGGCCTCAAGCGCATCGTCGAGAAACTCGGCCATGAATCGCTGACGGCCGAAGACGGCGCCGCCGGCGTCGAGGCTGCCAAGCGCGAACGTCCCGACCTGATCCTCATGGACGTGGTGATGCCCAACCTCAACGGCTTCCAGGCCACCCGCATCATCAGCAAGGACCCGGACACCGCGCACATCCCCGTGGTGCTGGTCACCACCAAGGACCAGGAGACCGATCGCGTCTGGGGCATGCGCCAGGGCGCCAAGGCCTACGTCACCAAGCCGATCAAGGAAGACGAACTGGTCGCCACGATCAAGCCGCTGCTGCCGGCCTGAGCTGCATCGAAGCCCTCTCCCGCGTGGAGAGGGTCGGCGGCGGGCATCCCCGGCGAGCACGCGCCTCCGGCCTCACCCGCCCGAGCTCCCCCTCGCGAGACCTGCCCAGACCCGCTCAGGCGCGCGGGTCGTACCCTTCGAACTGCCCGCGCAGCGCCTGATAGGCCTCGCGTTGCGCCTCGTTTTCCGCGGCCGGGGTGCGGATCGACAGTTCCACCAGCTGGTCGCCTGCCGGGTTTCCGGGCAACCCCCGTCCCTTGAGCCGCAGCTTGCGCCCCGACTGCGAGCCGGGCGGGATGCGCATGTCCACCGTGCCGGCCAGGGTCGGCACCGGCACGGTCGCGCCCAGCGCCGCCTCCCAGGGCGCCAGCGGCAGCACGTGCAGCACGTTGCGGCCTTCCAGCTTGAACCGCGGGTCCTCGCGGATGGTCACCTCGAGCAGCAGGTCGCCGCCGGGCCCGCCGGCCACGCCCGCCTGCCCCTGCCCGGCCAGGCGGATCACCTGCCCGGAGAGGATGCCGGCCGGGATCTTCACCTCCAGCACGCGTTCGTGACCGCTGCTGTCGTGCAGGGCCAGGCGCGTGCGTCCGCCCTCGAACGCGGTCTGCAGGTCGATCTGCACCTGTGCCTGCACGTCGCGCCCGCGACGCGGCCGCGGCCCGCGGTGGCCGCCGGCCGCACGGCCGAACAGGCTCTCGAAGAAATCGCTGAAATCGCCGTCGCCGACGTCGCCGAAATCGAAGCCGCCGCCCTGGCCCCAGCCCGGCGGCGGACGGAACTGTTCGCCGCCGCGGTAGCCGCCCGCGCGCAGCTGGTCGTAGGCGCGGCGCTTCTCCGGGTCGCGCAACACCTCGTTGGCCTCGTTGATTGCCTTGAAGCGCTCCTCGGCGCCCGCTTCCTTGTTCTTGTCGGGGTGGTACTGCCGCGCCAGCTTGCGATAGGCGGCCTTGATCTCGGCCTCGCTGGCGTCGGGCCTCACCCCGAGGATGTCGTAATAGTCTTTGAATTCCACTGCCCTTCCTCGGCAACACTGCACGGACGGGCGGCCCGCGGCGGATCAGCGCCGCAGGCCGCCCGGGACGAGCCGCGACGCAGACTCAGTGGCTGGTGGTCGGGTTGCCGCCGGTGCCGGTCGAGCCGCCGCCCGTGCCGTGGTCGGTGGAGATCGAGATGCGCCGTGGCGTGGTTTCCGCGCGCTTGGGAATGACGATCTCGAGCACGCCGTGGCGGCCGACCGCGGTCACGCCGTCCGGGTCGGCGCTGTCCGGCAGGGCGAAGCGGCGGTGGAACGTGCCATGGGAGCGCTCGATCCGCGTGAAGCGGCCGTTCTGCTCGCGGTTTTCCATGGTGCGCTCGCCCTTGATGGTGAGGATGCCCTTTTCCATGCTCACTTCGATGTTGGCCGGGTCGACGCCGGGCACGTCCACGAAGATCACGAAGCGCTTGTCCTCTTCCTTGATATCCACCCGCGGCGCCCACTGGCTGGTGACGACGTTGGAGGCATCGGCCTCGTCCTGCTGGAAGAAGCGGTCGAAGACGTGGCGGATCTCCTCGGGAAACGCATTGGCGGCGTTCCACATCGGGTTGCGGTTCGAACTCATGGCTGTCCTCCTCCTCCGAAAGGGTCGCGGCAGGCTCCGCTTGCTGCTGAAGTAGGTACGGACACCCGAGATTCAAGGCGACAGCGATGCCGCAGCGGGTTTAGGATGCCCTCCCCTCACCAAGGACGAGCCCCATGAGCATCCAGATCGGCCAGCCCCTGCCCGACGTCGAGGTCGCCGTCATCGAAGGCGCCTCGGAGATCCGGCGCGTTCGCACCGCCAGCCTCTTTGCCGGCCACCGGGTGGTGCTGTTCGCCGTCCCCGGTGCCTTCACCCCGACCTGCTCGGACCGCCACCTGCCCGGCTACGTCAAGCATTTCCGGGACTTCCGCGAGCACGGCGTCGAGGTGATGTGCCTGGCGGTGAACGATGCCTACGTGATGCAGGCCTGGGCGATCGCCCAGCAGGTGCCCGCAGGCCTGAAGATGCTGGCCGACGGCAACGCCGGCTTCACCCGGGCGCTGGGCCTGGAGTTCGACGGCAGCGCCTATGGCATGGGGTTGCGCGCCCGTCGTTTCGCGCTGTACGCGGAGGACGGGGTGGTGCGTCAGCTGCACGTGGAGGCCCCGGGCGAATTCCGCGTCTCCACCGCCGAATCGATGCTGCAGGCCCTGCAGGCACGGGAAACCGGCGCCCCCGCGGCCGCCGGCTGAGATCCCGGCTTGCTTCCTTCCCGCGCGGGTCGCGGCCGGAAGCCCTAGCATGCAGCCCCGGGGGCACGGCCCCGAGGCTCTCTGCCGCGATGCCCCCGATAAGGAGGCTGCCATGCGATATACCCTGTTCGACAAGGTGGTGAACGAGCTGCTGCTCGTGGCGCGGGTCCTGCTGGTGCTGCTGTTCGTACTGTTCGGCTGGAGCAAACTGACCGATTTTCCCGGCACGGTGGGTTACATGGCCGCCGAAGGCCTGCCGCTCCCCACGCTCGCGGCGGCCGTGGTGATCCTGATGGAGTTCTTCGTGGGCCTGGCGATCGTGCTCGGCTTCTGGACACGCCCGCTCGCCCTGCTGCTGGCCCTGTACACGCTCGGCACGGCGCTGATCGGCCACCACTTCTGGACCATGGCCGGGGGCGAGCGGATGGCCAACATGACCAACTTCTACAAGAACGTCTCGATCATCGGCGGCCTGCTGCTGTTGTGCGTGACCGGTCCGGGCAGGTATTCGCTCGACCGCAGGTGATCCGCCCTCCGGCGCGCCAGAAAAAGAAAAGCCCCGGCGCTGGCCGGGGCTTTCTCGACGCGCCGGTCGGGAATCAGGCCGCGCCAGCCTCGCTCGCGTCCGGCGCGGTGCCGTCGGCAGCCTCGGCCTCCTCGCCGTTGCCCTCCTCCGCGTCCAGCCGCACCACGCTGACCAGCGTCTCGTCGGCGGGCAGGCGGATCAGGGTCACGCCCTGGGTGTTGCGACCCAGCTGCGACACCTCGGCGACGCGGGTGCGCACCAGCGTGCCCTGGTTGGAGATCAGCATCAGCTCGTGCGCCTCGGTGACCTGCACCGCGGCGACCAGCGGACCGTTGCGCTCGGAGCACTGGATGCCGATCACGCCCTGGGTGCCTCGGCCCTTCTTGGGGAACTCCTCCAGCACCGTGCGCTTGCCGTAGCCGCGCGCGGTCGCGGTGAGGATGTCGCCCTCGGCGGCGACGATCATGGAGACCACCTCGGCCCCGTCGGCCAGCCGCATGCCGCGCACGCCGGTGGCGGTGCGGCCCATCGAGCGCACCTCGCTCTCGTCGAAGCGCACCGCCTTGCCGTTGGAGGCGAACAGCAGCACGTCGCTGTTGCCGTCGGTGAGCGCGACGCCGACCAGCGCGTCGCCGTCCTCCAGGTTGATCGCGATCTTGCCGCGCTGCAGCTGGAAGGCAAACTCGGTCAGCGGCGTCTTCTTCACCGTGCCGCAGCGCGTGGCGAAGAACACGTAGCGGTCACCGTCGTACTCGCGCACCGGCAGCACCGCCTGCACCTTCTCGCCTTCGGCCAGCGGCAGCAGGTTGACGATCGGCTTGCCGCGCGCGCCGGGACCGGCCTCCGGCATCTGGTAGACCTTGAGCCAGTAGACGCGGCCGGTACTGGTGAAGGTCAGCAGCGTGTCGTGGGTGTTGACCACCCACAGCTGCTCGACGAAATCCTCGTCCTTCAGTGCCGAGGCCGAGCGCCCCTTGCCGCCGCGCCGCTGCGCACGGTAGGTGCTCGCCGGCTGGCGCTTGATGTAGCCGGCGTGCGACAACGTGACGACCACGTCCTCCGGCGCGATCAGGTCGAGGACGTTGAGGTCCTCCATCGAATGCTGGATCTCGGTGCGACGCGCGTCGCCGTACTCGGCCTTGATGACCTCCAGCTCCTCGCGGATCACCTTGAGCAGCACCTCCGGGTTCTCGAGAATCTCGATCAGGCCGCGGATGGTGTCGAGGATCTGCCGGTACTCGTCGGAAAGCTTCTCCTGCTCCAGGCCGGTCAGGCGGTGCAGGCGCATCGCCAGGATTTCCTGCGCCTGCACCTCGGAGAGCTGATAGCCGTCGCTCTTGAGGCCGTCGCGCGGGTCCATGTCCTCCGGCCGCGAGGCGTCGGCACCGGCGGCGGCCAGCAGCGTGCTGACCATGCCGGGCTGCCACTTGCGCGCCAGCATGCGCTCGCGTGCCTCGGCGGGCGAGGCGGAGCTGCGGATCAGCTCGATCATCTCGTCGATGTTGGCCAGCGCGACGGTGAGGCCTTCCAGGATGTGGGCGCGGGCGCGCGCCTTGCGCAGTTCGAAAATGGTGCGGCGGGTCACCACCTCGCGGCGGTGGCGGATGAAGGCCTCGAGGATCTCCTTGAGGTTCAGCAGGCGCGGCTGGCCATCCAGCAGCGCGACCATGTTGATGCCGAAGGTGACCTGCAGCTGCGTCTGCAGGAACAGGTTGTTGAGCACCACGTCGGCCATGGCGTCGCGGCGCACCTCGATCACGATGCGCATGCCGTCCTTGTCGGATTCGTCGCGCAGCTCGCTGATGCCCTCGATCTTCTTTTCCTTGACCAGCTCGGCGATCTTCTCGATCAGCCGCGCCTTGTTCACCTGGTACGGCAGCTCGTGGACGATGATCGTCTCGCGGCCGTTGGCCTCGGTCTCGATCTCGGTGCGCGCGCGCACCAGGATACGGCCGCGACCGGTGCGGTAGGCCTCGACGATGCCGGCGGCGCCGTTGATGATGCCGGCAGTCGGGAAGTCCGGCCCGGGGATGTGCTGCATCAGCTCGTCGACCGACAGCGACGGCTCGTCGATCAGCGCGATGGTCGCCGCGATCACCTCGTTGAGGTTGTGGGGCGGCACGTTGGTGGCCATGCCGACCGCGATGCCGGCCGAGCCGTTGATCAGCAGGTTCGGCACGCGCGTGGGCAGGACCAGCGGCTCCTGCTCGGACTCGTCGTAGTTCGGCCCGAAGTCGACCGTTTCCTTGTCGATGTCCGCCAGCAGCTCGTGCGTGAGGCGCGACATGCGCACCTCGGTGTATCGCATGGCCGCGGCGTTGTCGCCGTCGACCGAGCCGAAGTTGCCCTGGCCGTCGACCAGCAGGTAGCGCAGCGAGAACGGCTGGGCCATGCGCACGATCGCGTCGTACACCGACGCATCACCGTGCGGGTGGTACTTACCGATCACGTCACCGACCACGCGGGCCGACTTCTTGTACGGCTTGTTCCAGGCATTGCCCAGTTCGTTCATCGCGTACAGTACGCGCCGGTGCACCGGCTTCAAACCGTCGCGCGCATCCGGCAAGGCGCGCCCTACGATCACGCTCATGGCGTAATCGAGGTAGCTCTGGCGCATCTCGTCTTCGATGTTGACGCGGATGATCTCTTTGGCGAGTTCTGCCATGAATCAGGCTTCCCGATCGGTATCCCTGGAACGAAAAAGGCCGTGCGCGCACCTGCTCGATGCGCGCGTTTGCGCGGCCCGCAAGAAACCGTGAAAGTGTACCACGAACGCGCCCGGAAAGCCCGTATTTATGGCTTCCGAATCAATGGCTTACATCGTGGTTTTGGCGCGGCGGAAAAGCACGCCGCGCGCTGCCGAAAAATTGACCAGCGCCGCGACCGCCGAACCGGCCGCGGCGGCTGCGGCCGGCCAGCGGTGCAGCAGGGGAAACTGCACCAGCAGCGCCACGTACACGGTGTAGTTCACCGCCGCGCCGCCGGCCATCAGCGCCAGCCAGTGCAGCCATTCGGCCGGTGCCGAGCGTCCGCTGTCGCGGTGGGCGAAGGTCCGTCGGCGGTTCCACCACCAGGTCACCGTGGCGGCGAGCAGGAAGGAGAGCACGCGTGCCAGGTAGGGGTTCCACCGCGCGCCGCTGACCAGCGCCTGCACCACTGCGGCATCGACCGCCAGGCCGATCAGCCCGCCGACGGCGAACAGCGCGGCCTCGCGCCGCAGCCTCACCGTCCGAACACCGCCTGCATCGCGACCGGGCCCGGCCGCTCGATCACGCCGCGCTCGGTGACGATGGCGTCGATCAACCCGGCCGGCGTCACGTCGAAGACGGGATTCCAGGCCTGCGCGCCCTCGACCACCGTGCGGCGTCCGCCGGTGGCAAGGAGTTCGGTGGCGTCGCGCAGCTCGATCTCGATCGCCTCGCCGTCGGGCGTGGCCATGTCGACGGTGGAGGACGGCGCCACGACCATGAACTTCACGCCGTGGTGGCGGGCGGCGATGGCCAGCTGGTAGGTGCCGATCTTGTTGGCGGTATCGCCGTTGGCGGCGATGCGATCGGCCCCCACGATGACCCACTGCACCCGGCCCGAGCGCATCAGGTGGGCGGCGGCCGAGTCGGCGATCAGGTGCGCCGGGATGCCGTCGCGCACCAGCTCGTACATGGTCAGCCGCGCGCCCTGCTGCCACGGGCGCGTCTCGCCGGCGAACACCTCGTCGATGCGGCCGGCGGCCACGCCGGCGCGGATCACGCCGAGCGCCGTGCCGTAGCCGGCCGTGGCCAGCGAGCCGGTGTTGCAATGGGTGAGCACGCCGGCACCCGGCGCGATCAGCGCGGCACCCAGCTCGCCCATGCGGCGGTTGGCGGCCAGGTCCTCGTCCTGGATCGCCTGCGCCTCGCGCTCGAGGACGGCGGCATCGGCGCCGGCAGCCAGGCGCGCCTTCATGCGGTCCAGCGCCCACATCAGGTTCACCGCCGTCGGGCGGGCCGCACGCAGCGTCGCCAGCACCGGCTCCATCGGCACGCCCCGCTGCGCGGCCAGGACCACGCCCCATGCGGCGGCGATGCCGATCGCCGGCGCACCGCGCACCGCCAGGTCGCGGATCGCCTGGGTCACCTGGTCCGCGTCGCGGCATTCGATCCAGCGTTCCTCGGCCGGCAGCAGGCGTTGGTCGAGCAGGCACAGGCGGTCGCCGCGCCACTGCACGGCGCGGATGGTGTCGTGCTCGCGGAAGGCTTCGGTGGAGGCGTTCATCGGCGGTACGTCTGAAAAAAACCGGAGCCTAGCACGGCGCCCGCCTGCGGCGTGGACGCGAGGACCGTCGGTAGGAGCGAGCTTGCTCGCGAAGCTCTTCCCTCGCAGGTGCGGGAAGCGACAAGCTTCGCGATCGAGCTCGCTCCCACCTGGGCATGGCGGCCTACGGGTGCTCGCGCAGCCAGCGGTGGATCGCCGGCGGCACTTCGCGCTGCGCGCGACCGGACACGTAGATGCCGATGTGCCCACCCTTGAACGCCAGCTCGGTGTAGTCGTCGCTGCCGACGTGGTGGCCGAGCGCACGGGAGGCATCGGGCGGAACCAGGTGGTCCTGCTCGGCGTAGATATTGAGGACCGGCTGGGTGATACGTCCCAGTTCCACCGGCTTGCCGCCGATCGTCAGGCCGCCCCTGACCAGCTTGTTGGCCTGGAAGAAATCCCTGACGAATTCGCGGAACGCCTCGCCGGCCTGGTCCGGCGAATCGAAGATCCAGCGCTCCATGCGCAGGAAGTTCTCGAGCTCCCGCGGGTTGTCCAGGATCTCGACCAGATTGACGTACTTCTGCTGCAGCAGGCGCACCGGCTTGAGCGTGAGATAGACCCAGTTCATCAGCGCCGCCGGGACGTTGCCGAGCGTGTCGACGAACAGGTCCACGTCGATGTTCCGCGCCCAGTGCGAGAGCATGTTGTCGGGCGTGTGGTAGTCCACCGGCGTGACCATGGTGACCAGGTTGCGCACCTTGGCCGCGTGCAGCGTCGTGTAGCACAGCGAGAACGCGCCGCCCTGGCAGATGCCGAGCAGGTCGATGGCCGCCACGCCCGCCCGTGCGCGGACGGCGTCCACGCAACGATCGAGGTAGCCGTCGATGTAGTCCTCCAGGGTCAGCCAGCGGTCGGCGCCGTCCGGGTAGCCCCAGTCGATCAGGTAGACGTCCTCGCCCTGCGCGAGCAGGTTGCGCACCAGCGAGCGGTCGCTTTGCAGGTCGGTCATCCACACCGTGTTGACCAGGGCGTAGACGATCAGCAGCGGTGTCTTCGAGGTCGGCGCGTGTTCGCCGCGCATGCGCCAGAGCGTGAGCTTGTCCTCGCGGTAGATCAGCTCGCGCGGGGTCTCGGCATAGCCGGGTTCGGCCAGGCCCTGCAGGTTCGCGGCGCCCGCCGCGAGCTTGCGCTGGAAGGTGGTGATCTCTTCGAGGATCCGGGCGGGATCCAGCGGCCACGGGTTCTGCATGACGTTCCTCAACGCGACCGGCGCGGTGCGCGACGGGTAGTTGCCTTGGCGGCAGGCGGGGCCTTGGCCGTGGAGCGGGCCTTGGCGGCGCCATTCTTGGCCGCGGGCGGGGCTTTGGCTGCCGGCTTGGCGGGAGCGGCGCGTCGGGCGGCCGTCTTTACGGCTGCGCCCGGGCGCTCTGCTGCGCCACCCTCGGCCGCTTGCGTGCGGCGCAGCTCGCGCCGCAGCTCCTGCAGGCGCTGGCCGAGCGTGGCGACTTCGCTGCGCGTGGGCAGCCCCATCTCGCGGCACCATTGCTCGACCTGGCGCTGCTGCAGCTGCCGCAGGCGCATCTGCGTGTTGGCCTGCGCGGCGTAGGCCTCGCGGAACTCGTCCGACAACGCGATCTCGGCATAGGCTTCCTCGGCCGCATCCACCCAGAGGTCGTACATGGCCTTGAGGGAGCCCGCCTGGAAGCCCGGCTCGGCGAGCTTGCGCTGCAGGCGCTCGGCGCCCTCGGCCTGCGCCCGGGCGAGCAGTTGCTGATAGCGCGCGCTGGCCTGCTGGTGGTCGAGCATCGCCCGCAGCAGCGCCTGCTGCTCGGCCTGCTGCTCGCGGGTGTAGCCGAAGGCAGGCGTGTTCAGCAGTCCGCGAAGCCCCTCCAGGCCGATCGGCGGGACCGCGCCTGCGCCGGGCATGGTCCAGCCGGAGAACGGCGCCGGCTGGGGCACCTGGCCGCCCTGCCCGGCCATGGCGGCGGCGGCCTGCTGCATCCAGTCGAGGTAGCTTCCGAGGCCATCCATGCCCGGCACGGACGACGTGGCCGCGGGCATGGCGGCCGCGCCGGTCCACTGGCGGCTCCAGGCCTCCCACACCTGTCGGCCCAGGGTCTCGAAATCGGTGGCGGGGTTTTGCGCGGTCACGGGCGTGCCTTGCGGGGGAATCGCCGGAATCGTAGCAAAACCCGCGGGATCGGCTTCGACCGCAGGCGTGGCGGCGGTGTCCGGCGGTTGCACCTCCCGCGCCAGCCGGCGGGCGTCGATCGCGCGGACGGTGTGCCAGTGCGGCCCCATCAGTTGGCTGATATGGCGGATGGGCAACAGTCGCAGCAACGCTTCGACGTGGGCGATCAGCCGGGCCGTCACTCGGCTGCGCGAAGGCAGCCACGGCACATGCTCGGTGGACACCCCGCAGGCCAGGCACACCACGCGCCGCAAGGGCACCTCCAGCCACACCTGCCGGTCGAACAAATCGCGCTCGTGCACCCGGCGCACCGAGCGAGCGATCGTGGATCAAACCACAGGGCGCCAGGCACCGTCCGCAGCATGGGTCCAACCGCTCATCGGGCTCCAGGCGCAGCAGCCACTGCATGGGCGACAGCGCTTGGGTCCAGCCTCTGCCGCCCTCGCTCCAGCCTCTTGCCTGTCAAGGCGCTCTTTCCCGCGAATCCGCGAAGAACAAAAAAGCGGGCCGATGGCCCGCTTTTCCGTATGGTCGGGACGCTCGTCGCGAGCTCCCAGCCCTCACCCCGACCCTCTCCCGGCAGGGAGAGGGGGATCGAGGGCTCAGCCGTTGGCGGCTTCGTCTTCGGCCACGGCCTTCATGGACAGGCGGATGCGGCCCTGCTTGTCCACTTCCAGCACCTTGACCTTCACGATGTCGCCTTCCTTGAGCTTGTCGGACACCTTCTCCACGCGCTCGGAGGAGATCTGCGAGACGTGCACCAGGCCGTCCTTGCCCGGCATGATGGTCACGAACGCGCCGAAGTCCATCAGCTTGGCGACCTTGCCCTCGTAGATGCGGCCCGGCTCGACATCGGAGACGATCTGCTCGATGCGCTTCTTCGCCTCGTCGGCGGCGAGGCGGTTGACCGAGGCGATCACCACGGTGCCGTCGTCGCTGATGTCGATGGTGGTGCCGGTTTCCTCGGTGATCGAGCGGATGGTGGCGCCGCCCTTGCCGATGACCTCGCGGATCTTGTCCGGGTGGATCTTGATGGTGAGCAGGCGCGGCGCGTACTCGCTCATCTCCGAACGCGGCTGGCTGATGACCTTGTTCATCTCGCCGAGGATGTGCAGGCGACCACGCTTGGCCTGCTCCAGCGCCACGCGCATGATCTCCTCGGTGATGCCGTCGATCTTGATGTCCATCTGCAGCGCGGAGATGCCGTCGGCACTGCCGGCCACCTTGAAGTCCATGTCGCCCAGATGATCCTCGTCGCCCAGGATGTCCGACAGCACGACGAAGTCGTCGCCTTCCTTGACCAGGCCCATCGCGATGCCGGCCACCGGCGCCTTCAGCGGCACGCCGGCGTCCATCATGGCCAGCGAGGAACCGCACACCGAGGCCATCGAGGACGAACCGTTGGACTCGGTGATCTCCGAGACCACGCGCAGCACGTACGGGAATTCCTCGATCGAGGGCTTCACCGCCTGCACGCCGCGCTTGGCGAGGCGGCCGTGGCCGATCTCGCGGCGCTTGGGCGCGCCGAAGCGGCCGGCCTCGCCCACCGAGAACGGCGGGAAGTTGTAGTGGAACAGGAAGGTGTCCTTCGACTCGCCTTCGGGCGCGTCGATGATCTGCGCGTCGCGGGTGGTGCCCAGCGTGGTGACCACCAGCGCCTGGGTCTCGCCGCGGGTGAACAGCGCCGAGCCGTGCGTACGCGGCAGCACGCCCACGCGCACGGTGATCGGGCGGATATCGTCGAGCTGGCGGCCGTCGATGCGCACCTTGGTCTTGAGCACGCTGTCGCGCATGGTGCGGTACTCGAGCTCGCCGAACTCCTTGGCCAGCTCGGCCGCGGACCAGCCATGCTGCTCGGCCTGCGGCTGCAGCGACTCGATCACCTCCGCCTTGATGGCAGCGATGGCATCGCGGCGCTGCAGCTTGTCGCGCACCTGGAAGGCCTTCTCGAGGCGGTCGCCCACGGCGCCCTTGAGGGCTGCGATCAGCTGCTCGTTGCGGGCCGGCGGCTGCCAGTCCCACGACGGCCTGGCCGCCTGGGTGGCGAGCTCGGCGATGGCGTTGATCGCCACCTGCATCTGCTTGTGGCCGAACATCACCGCGCCGAGCATCACGTCCTCGGACAACAGTTTCGCCTCGGACTCGACCATCAGTACCGCACCGGAGGTGCCGGCGACGACCAGGTCGAGGTCCGACTGCTTCAACTCCGAGGCAGTCGGGTTGAGCAGGTACTTGCCGTTGGCGTAGCCGACACGCGCGGCGCCGATCGGGCCCTTGAACGGGATGCCGGCGAGGGTCAACGCGGCGGAGGCGCCGAGCATGGCCGGGATGTCACCGTCGATCTCCGGATCGAGCGAGACGACCTGGGCGATCACCTGGACTTCGTTCTTGAAGTCTTCCGGGAACAGCGGGCGGACCGGGCGGTCGATCAGGCGCGAGGTCAGCGTCTCCTTCTCGGTCGGACGGCCCTCGCGCTTGAAGAAACCGCCGGGGATGCGGCCGGCGGAGTAGAACTTCTCGACGTAGTCGACGGTGAGCGGGAAGAAATCCTGCCCTTCGCGCGCCTTGGGGGCAGCCACGGCGGTGACCAGCACCACGGTGCCGCCCATGCTGACCATGACGGCACCGGACGCCTGGCGGGCGATTTCGCCCGTCTCCAGTGTGACTTCGTGATTACCGTACTGGAATGACTTGGTTACTTTCGCCACGTTGGGTCTCCTCGTGGATTAACGGCGGAGGCCGAGACGTTCGATCAGGCTCTGGTAGCGAGCCAGGTCGCGGTCCTTGAGGTAACCGAGCAGGCGCTTGCGCTGGTTGACCAGCTTGAGCAGGCCACGGCGCGAGTGGTGGTCCTGCTTGTGTTCCTTGAAGTGGTCGGTCAGGTGGTCGATGCGGGCCGACAGCAGGGCCACCTGGACTTCCGGCGAACCGGTGTCGTTCGGCACGCGGCCGTATTCAGCAATGATCTTGCTGGTCTGTTCTGCGGTAAGGGACATGTATCTCTTCCTTCGAAAAAGCGGATGCGGAACTTGTGCGACCTCACCCTCGGATGAGGTCGCACAAGCTCCGCTGGTTGGATGTAAAGCTCCGGAACAAGCTCGCTATTGTAGCGATGCGGGCCGCTTGGCAACAAGAGCGCCATCGGGCGGTCGTTTCCCGCCTCCGAGGCGTTTTCAGCCAGCCGCTGCGCCAGCGGCCGGCAGATTGAAGCCGCGCACGATGCGCAGGCGGCCCAGCGGGTCCGGTTCGATCAGGGCCAGCAGGCGCCCGTCGGGCGCAAAGGCGGCGCTGCGACCCTGGCCCGGCGCGCCGGGCCAGGGGATCTGCTGTCCCCGCGCCACCGCCAGTGCGGCCGCCCCGTCCAGCGGCAACGCCGGCAGATCGGCCACGCCGGCCGCCAGCGGCAGCAGCAGCGCGTCCAGGGCGGTGTCACCCTGCTCCGCGGCCTGCTCCAGCCGATGCAGGGAGACCATCGCCGGCGCGCGGAAAGGCTCCACCCACAGCCGGCGCAGCGCGGTCAGGTGCGCGCCGCATCCCAGGCGCTCGCCCAGGTCGGCCACCAGGCTGCGGATGTAGGTGCCCGAGCCGCATTCGACGTGCAGCCGCAGGCGGTCGCCCGCATGCTCCAGCAGTTCCAGCCGGTGGATCTCCACCTCGCGCGGAGGCACCTGCACCGCCTCGCCACGGCGCGCCTTCAGGTAGAGCGGCTCGCCGCCCTGCTTGAGGGCCGAGTACGCAGGCGGTACCTGCACGATGCACCCGCGCAGGGTGGCGAGCGCCTGCTCGAGGGCCGGCGGGTCCAGCGCCGGCACCGGCCGCCGCTGTACGACGTCGCCCTCGAGGTCCGCCGTGCGGGTGGTCGCGCCCAGGCGGCACTCGGCCTCGTAGGCCTTGCGCGAGCCCAGCAGCATGCCGGCGATCTTGGTCGCCTCGCCGAAACACAGCGGCAGCAGGCCGGTCGCCAGCGGATCGAGCGCGCCGGTATGTCCGCCCTTGGCGGCGCGCAGCAGGCGCCTGGCCGCCTGCAGGGCCTGGTTGGAACTCATGCCCAGCGGCTTGTCGAGCAGGAGGATGCCGTGCAGGTCGCGGAAGCGGGCCATGGTCGAGTGCGGGACGGAAGACGGTAAGCCGGGGTGGGCCGCTGCGGCCACGGATCAGCGCTCCGTGGCGCCGCCCCGCGGGTTCCCGCTCTCGCGCAGCAAACGCTCGATCCGTTCGCTCTTGTCGACCGAGTCGTCGTACTTGAAGCGCAGCTCCGGCACGCGCCGGATGCGCATGCTGCGGGACAGGGCGCGACGGAACTCCACCGCCAGTTCGTTCAGCGCCTTCACGGCCTCGGCGGCCCGCTCGGCCTGTAAGGCCGTGACCCACACCGTGGCCCAGTCGAGATCGCGGGTGACCTCCACGTCGGACACGCTCACCGAAGGCAGCGCATGGTCGCGCACGGCGGCGTGCACCAGCAGGCCGAGCTCGCGGCGGAGCTCGGCGCCTACGCGGTCGGTACGTTTGAAGTCGCGTGAGGGCATGGGGCTCCAATCAGATAGCGCTGCTGCCGCGCAGCGGCGGTCTCGTTGTCATCTCTCCCCTCCGGGAAGAGGGATGGGTGAGGGGCGGGCTCGCCTCAGGACAGCAAACGCCGGGGCCAGAGCGCCCCTCATCCAAACCCTCTCCCCGGAGGGGAGAGGGAGCAAAGCAACTTACAGCGTGCGGGCCACTTCGATACGCTCGAAGCACTCGATCTGGTCGCCGACCTTGACGTCGTTGTACTGCTTCACCGCGATACCGCACTCCATGCCGTTGCGCACCTCGTCCACGAGGTCCTTGAAGCGGCGCAGCGATTCCAGTTCGCCCTGGAAGATCACCGTGTTGTCGCGCAGCACGCGGATCGGCTTGTTCCGCTTGACCGTGCCCTCGGTGACCATGCAGCCGGCCACCGCGCCGAACTTGGAGCTGCGGAAGACCTCGCGCACCTGCGCCACACCGATGATCTCCTCGCGCACCTCCATGCCCAGCAGACCGGACGCGGCCTGCTTCACCTGGTCGATGACGTCGTAGATGATCGAGAAGTAGCGCACGTCCAGACCGGCCGTGTCGATCACCTTGCGCGCCGAGGCGTCGGCACGCACGTTGAAGCCGATGATCAGCGCCTTGGAGGCCGCCGCGAGCGTCGCGTCGGACTCGGTGATACCGCCGACACCGGCCGCGATCACGTTGACCTTCACGTTCTCGTTGCCGATCTGGCTCAGCGAGTCGCGCAGCGCCTGCACCGAACCCTGCACGTCGGCCTTGACCAGGATGTTGAGCGTCTGCTGCTCGGCCCCCTGGCCCATCTGCGCCATGATGTCCTCGAGACGGTTGGCCTTGCTGACCATGCGCGTCTCGCGGCGCTTCTGCTGGCGCTCGGCAGCCACCTCGCGGGCGAGGCGCTCGTCGGCCACCACCACGAAGTCGTCGCCCGCCTCCGGCACGCCGGAGAGGCCGAGCACCTGCACGGGGATCGACGGGCCCGCTTCCTGCACGGTCTTGCCGCTCTCGTCGACCAGCGCACGCATGCGGCCGTATTCCACGCCGCAGACCACGAAGTCGCCGCGCTTCAACGTACCCTGCTGCACCAGCACGGTGGCGACCGGGCCGCGGCCCTTGTCGAGGCTGGATTCGATCACCACGCCCGAGGCCGGGCCGTCATGCACGGCGGTCAACTCCATCACCTCGGCCTGCACCGAGACCGCGTCGAGCAGCTCGTCGATGCCCATGCCGGTCTTCGCCGAGACCGGCACGAACATGGTGTCGCCGCCCCAGTCTTCCGGGATGACTTCTAGATTGGCCAGGCCCTGCTTGACGTGATCCGGGTTGGCGTCGGACTTGTCCATCTTGTTGAGTGCCACGATCAGCGGCACCTTGGCGGCGCGCGCGTGCTGCACGGCCTCGGCCGTCTGCGGCATCACGCCGTCGTCGGCGGCCACCACCAGCACCACGATGTCGGTGGACTGCGCGCCGCGGGCGCGCATCGCGGTGAACGCGGCGTGGCCCGGGGTGTCGAGGAAGGTGATCACGCCCTTGGGCGTTTCCACGTGGTACGCGCCAATGTGCTGGGTGATGCCGCCGGCCTCGCCTGCGGCGACCTTGGTGCGGCGGATGTAGTCCAGCAGCGAGGTCTTGCCGTGGTCGACGTGGCCCATGATGGTGACCACCGGCGGACGCGGCGTCTTCTCGCCTTCCAGCTCGGCGCTCTGCGTGTGCGCGGCCAGCGCGGCCTCGGCGTTGTTCTCGGTGGCCTCGACCGGCGTGTGGCCCAGTTCCTCGACCACCAGCGTGGCGGTGTCCCGATCGATGGTCTGGTTGATGGTGGCCATCACGCCCATCTTGAAGAGCGCCTTGACCACCTCCGAACCCTTGACCGCCATCTTCTGCGCCAGGTCGGCCACCACGTTGGCCTCGCCGACCACCACTTCACGCACCACCGGCGCGGTGGGACGCGAGAAGCCGTGCGCGCCGCCGGAACCGGCGCCGCTGCGGACGACTTCGCGGCCGCCCTTGCCGGGCTTGCCGCGCTTGCTGGACCGGCGTGCACGGTCGGCATCGGACAGGTGCAGTTCGCCGCCGGCGAAACGCTTGCCGCCCGGGCCCTCGTCGCGGTCACGGCCGTAGCGGGCCTTGCCGCGAGCAGCCTCGGCCGGCGCGGGCGCAGGGGCCGGCGCGGGGGCCGGCGCCGGGGCGACGACCTTCTTCTCGCGCTTGCGCGGCTCGTGGATGCGCGGAACGATCATGCCGAACGCGCTGTAGTCGGTGACGCCACCGGCCGCCGGCGCGGGCGCCGGTGCAGCCGCCCTGGCCTGCTCGGCGACCGGCGCCTCGACGGCCCCGGATACCGGCGCTTCGGCTTCGGCACGCTCCGCGCGCGCGGCCTCGTCGGCCTGGCGCCGGGCCTCTTCGGCCTGGCGCTGCTGCTCCTCCTGCGCGCGCCGGGCTTCTTCCTGGCGGCGCTGCTCGGCAGCCAGGCGCTCGCGCTCCTCGTGCTCGCGTTGCTGCTGCGACTCGGCCAGCTTGCGCGCGGCCTCCTCGCGCTCGGTGTCGGCACCGGCTTCTTCGGCGATCACGCTACGCTTGACGTAGGTGCGCTTGGCACGCACTTCCACGTTGACCGTCTTGGCGCTGCTGGCGGCACCGCGCCCGCCGGGCGAGGCGACCTTCAGCTCGCTGACCTTGCGGCGCTTGAGGGTGATCTGCCGCGGCGCACTGTCGTCGACCTCTGCGGCGGCATCGCTCTTGCCGTGCGTGCGGCGCAGGAAGCCCAGCAGCTTCACCTTCTCGGTGCTGCTGATGACCTGCTCCGGATCGGAGAAATTCATGCCCGCCTCACCCAGCTGCCCGAGCAGCTTGGTGACCGGCATACCCAATACCTGGGCGAGTTGTTTGATCGTTACATCCGACATCGTGTTCTTTCTCCGCCGTTCCCGCGCTCACGTCCGTGCGGCACCGCCTGCACGTCCACCTCCGTCCCTGGCGAAAGGCCCACAGGGAGCCTTCCTCGGCGCGCCCGTCCGAAGGCGCCGCCGTCCGCGGTCAGCCGCCCTTCTCCAGCCGCTCGATCATCGGGGCACGCGCCGCCATGATCAGCGCCGCAGCGCGCTCTTCGTCCATCCCCTCGATGTCGATCAGGTCGTCGACCGCGAGGTCGGCCAGATCGTCCACCGTACTGATTTCCCGTGCAGCCAGCGCATAGGCGGTCGCCTCGTCCATGCCCGGCAGGGCGAGCAGCTCTTCCGACGGCTGATGCTCGTCGATGCCCTCCTCCACCGCCAGCGCCTCGGTCAGCAGCGCATCGCGGGCGCGGGCACGCAGCTCCTCGACAATGTCCTCGTCGAAGCCTTCCACCGCCAGCAGCTCGGCGCTGGGCACGTAGGCGATCTCCTCGACGCTGGAGAAGCCCTCCTGCACCAGGATGTTGGCGATCTCCTCGTCCACTTCCAGCTTGTCCATGAACAGCTGGCGGGCGGCCTGCTGCTCGGCCTCGCTCTTGGCGGTGACCTGGTCCTGGGTCATCACGTTGAGCTGCCAGCCGGTGAGCTTGCTGGCCAGCCGCACGTTCTGGCCGCCGCGGCCGATGGCCTGCGAGAGCTTGTCCTCGGCCACCGCGATGTCCATCGAGTGCTTCTCCTCGTCCATGATGATGGACTGCACCTCGGCCGGCGCCATCGCGTTGATGACGTACTGCGCCTGGTTCTCGTGCCAGAGGATGATATCCACGCGCTCGCCGTTGAGCTCGTTGGAGACCGCCTGCACGCGCGAACCGCGCATGCCGATGCAGGCGCCGATCGGATCGGTACGACTGTCGTGCGCGATCACCGCGATCTTGGCGCGATCGCCGGGGTCGCGGGCGCAGCCCTTGATCTCGACCAGGCCCTGGCCGACCTCCGGCACCTCGAGCTTGAACAGCTCGATCATGAACTCCGGCGCGGCGCGCGAGACGAACAACTGCGGGCCGCGCACTTCCGAGCGCACCTCGTACAGGTAGCCGCGCACGCGGTCGCCGACGCGGTGCGACTCGCGCGGAATGGTCTTGTCGCGCGGGATGAACGCCTCGGCATTGCCGCCCAGGTCCAGGTACACGTTGCCGCGTTCCACGCGCTTGACGATGCCGGTGATCAGCTCGCCCACGCGGTCCTTGTAGGCATCCACCACCTGCTGGCGCTCGGCCTCGCGCACGCGCTGCACGATCACCTGCTTGGCGGCCTGGGCCGCGATGCGGCCGAACTCGGCATTTTCGATCTGCTGTTCGATGAAGTCGCCGACCTGGGCGTCCGGCTTCTCGTCCACCGCGTCCATCAGGCGCAGCTGGTGGAAGGGCGATTCCATCTCGCCGTCGTCCGCGATCACTTCCCAGCGACGGAAGGTCTCGTAGTCGCCGCTCTGGCGGTCGATCGCCACGCGGATGTCCGGATCCTCGTCCGGATAGCGCTTCTTCGCGGCCGAGGCCAGCGCGGCCTCCATCGCCTCGAAGATGACTTCGCGCGGCACGCCCTTCTCGTTGGCGACCGCGTCGACGACCAGCAACAGTTCTTTGCTCATTGCAGCAACTCCGCCGTTTTTGCATTCATCCGTGAATGCGAGAGTCGAAAAGCAGCCGTCCGTGGCCGCACTCTTCATTTGGATACTCGTCCATGCATCGGGGATCAGAAGCGGCCATCCGTGCCGCACTCCATGTTTTTCTTTACTTGCCGGCTTTCTTGGCCGGCTTCCTGCCGCCCGGCTTGGGCTGCGGCACGTAGCCGAGCGCTGCCCAGTCCGGCACCACGCGCGCGCTTTCGATGGCGGCGTGTTCGAATTCGAGCGTCTTGCCTTCGGCCTCGAAGGTGAGCCGCTCGCCGTCCACTGCGGCCAGCTTGCCGCGCAGGCGCCGGCGCCCCTCGATCGGCGCCTTGAGCAGCACCTTCACTTCCTGCCCCACGACCTTCGCGAACTGCGCCGGGGCGAACAGCGGCCTGTCGATCCCCGGCGAGGACACCTCGAGCACGTAGTGCCCGGGAATCGGATCCTCGACGTCCAGCAGCGCGGACAGCTCGCGACTGGCGGCTTCGCAGTCGTCCAGCGTGACCTCGCGGCCGTCGGCACGGTCCAGCACGTCCAGGTAGACGCGCAGGGTACTCTGCCCCTGCGACGGGGAGAACTCCACGCCGAGGCATTCCAGCCCCAGATCGGCCAGGGCCCCGGTGAAGCGTTGTGCCAGTGCCTGCGTATCCATGGTTGCCGTCTGCCTGCTGCGGAAACAAAAAATGGGCTCGAGCGGCCCATTCCCTTCACCCCGACGATGTGCCGACTCGTCCAGGCTCTTTCCCGCACGCCACCGGGCACCATACCGGCCCGGGCCGCGCGACGCATCCTTGCGCCCAACAAAAAAGCCTCACGAGGAGGCTTTCTTGTTCTAAGAAAGATCTGGTAGCGGGGGCAGGATTCGAACCTGCGACCTTCGGGTTATGAGCCCGACGAGCTGCCAGACTGCTCCACCCCGCATCAGAGTCCGCAAACTATAGCGGCATGGCCGATTTCTTGCAAGCCTTTTTCGGATCTCCGTAGCAGCGCGCCTGCTCGCGATGCTCGGGGCTCCGATGGACGAAAAGCATCGCGAGCACGCTCGCTCCTACAGTTCCCGCGCCGGGGTCAGCCTGCGAACGCCTGCTGGCACCAGCCCAGCAGCGGCCCCCAGTAGAGGCCGAGCGCGAGCAGCACCAGTGCATTGAGCGAGAGCATGGTGCGCAGCGACCAGTCCGCCTGCGGCCTGAGTTCCAGGCCTTCGCGCGGCTTGTCGAAGTACATCACCTTGACCACGCGCAGGTAGTAGTACAGGCCGACGATGGCGGCCACCGCACCGACGATGGCCAGCCACATCATCCCGGCGTGGATCGCCGCCTGCAGCACCAGCAACTTGGCGAAGAAGCCGAACATCGGCGGGACGCCAGCCAGCGAGAACATCGCCAGCAGCATCAGGAAGGCCATCCACGGCGAGCGCTGGTTCAGGCCCTTGAAGTCGTCGATCTCCTCGCATTCGAAGCCGGCCCGGGCCAGCGCGAGGATCACGCCGAACGCCGCGGTGCTCATCAGCGCGTAGCTGACCGCGTAGAACAGCGCCGAGGCGTAGCCTTCCGGGCCGGCGTTGACCAGGCCCAGCAGCAGGTAGCCCATGTGCGAGATGGTCGAATAGCCGAGCAGGCGCTTGAGGTTGGTCTGCACGATCGCGACCAGGTTGCCGATCGCCAGCGACACCACCGTCAGCACGGCCAGGATCAGCTGCCACTGGTGCGCCATCCCGCCCATGCCCGCCTCGAGCAGGCGGTAGGCCATGCCGAAGGCGGCCAGCTTGGAGGTCGAGCCGATGAACACGGTCACCGCCGTGGGCGAACCCTGGTAGACGTCGGGGATCCACATGTGGAACGGCGCCACGCCCAGCTTGAAGCTGATGCCCACGATCATGAAGATCAGCCCGAACAGCATGAGGTTGGACATGCCCGCCTGCGCCACCGCGCCGTGCAACTGCGCCAGCGCCAGCGTGCCGGTGGCGCCGTAGACCATCGACATGCCGTACAGCAGCATGCCCGAGGACAGCGCGCCGAGCACGAAGTACTTGATCGCCGCCTCGGACGACAGCCGCGAATCGCGGTTGAGCGCGACCAGCGCGTACGAGGACAGCGTCATCAGCTCCAGGCCCAGGTACACCATCACCAGGTTGCCGGCGGAGACCAGCAGCATGGCGCCGAGCACCGCGAAGATCATCAGCGTGTAGAACTCGCCCTGGAACAGCTTGCGGTCGACCAGGTAGGGCCGCGAGAAGACGAAGATCAGCGCCGTGCACAGCAGCGCGAACACCTTGAGCACCTTCGCCACGCCGTCGCGCACGAACATGCCGTCGAAGGCGGTCATGGCCACGTCCGGTACCGCCGCCACCAGGTAGATGCCGACCAGCAGCACCAGGATCGCGACCCAGTGCAGCACGTTGCGCTGCTCCGGCTTCATCCATGCATCCAGCAGCAGGAGCAAGCACGCCGCGGCGGTCAGGTAGAGCTCCGGCAGCAGGACAAGAATGTCGTTGAGGTTCATCGTTGCGTCCCGCTTAGATCTTGTGAACGGCCAGCTGCTGCACCAGCTGCGACACCGAGGCGTCCATCAGGTGGAGCAGCGGCTGCGGCCAGATGCCCAGCGCCAGCACGGCGGCGGCGAAGGCGGCCAGCACGAACGTCTCGCGCCCGTTGATCTCCTTCATCTCGGCCACGTGCGGATTGGTGATGTCGCCCCACAGCACGCGCTTGACCATCCACAGCGTGTAGGCCGCGCCGATGATCAGGGTAAACGCGGCGAACAGCGCGATCCACGGATTGGCGGCGAAGCTGGCCAGGATCACCATGAACTCGCCCACGAAACCGCTGGTGCCCGGCAGGCCCGAATTGGCCATGGCGAACAGCACGTAGAAGAAGCCGAACCACGGCATCACGTTGATCACGCCGCCGTAGTCCTTGATCAGGCGCGTGTGCAGGCGGTCGTACATCACGCCGATGCACGAGAACATCGCGCCCGAGACGAAGCCGTGCGAGATCATCTGCACCATCGCGCCCTGCATGCCGAGCCTGGCGGCATCCGGGTTGTTCGCCTCGCGCACCAGCATGAAGGCGATGAAGATGCCCAGGGTGACGAAGCCCATGTGCGCCACGGACGAATACGCCACCAGCTTCTTCATGTCGTCCTGCACCAGCGCGACGTAGCCGATGTAGACCACCGCGATCAGGCTGAGCAGGATCACCAGCCAGGCGAAGTGCTCGGAGGCATCGGGCACGATCGGCAGCGAGAAGCGCAGGAAACCGTATCCGCCGATCTTCAGCATCACCGCCGCCAGCACCACCGAGCCGCCGGTCGGCGCCTCCACGTGGGCGTCCGGCAGCCAGGTGTGCACCGGCACCATCGGCACCTTGACCGCGAAGGCGGCGAGGAAGGCGAAGAACAGCCAGCTCTGCTCGCGCATGGTCAGCGGCAGCGCCGCCAGCGTGTGCAGGTCGAAAGTACCGGCTTTCAGATACAGGTAGATCAGCCCGATCAGCATGAAGATCGAGCCGAGAAAGGTGTAGATGAAGAACTTCAGCGTGGCGTAGACGCGCCGCGGGCCGCCCCAGATGCCGATCAGGATGAACATCGGGATCAGCATCGCCTCGAAGAACACGTAGAACAGCAGGGCGTCGGTGGCGCAGAACACGCCGATCATCAGCCCCTCGAGCACCAGCATCGCGGCCATGTACTGGTGCGGCTTGTCCTGGATCACCTCCCAGGCGCCGACGATCACCAGGATGCCGACGAAGGTGGTGAGCAGGATCAGCGCCACCGAGATGCCGTCCACGGCAAGGCCGTAGTGCACCCCGAGCGAGGCGATCCAGACGTGGCTCTCGGTGAGCTGCATGGCGCTGTCGGCGGCGTTGTACGCCGGCAGCAGGCACAGGCTCGCGGCGAAGGTCAGCACGGCCACCAGCAGCGAGATCCAGCGGGCCAGGCCCGGACGTCCGGAACCGGCCAGCAGCACGGGCACCGCGCCGACGATGGGCAGCCAGATCAGCAGGCTGAGCAGATGATTGAACATGGAGCGTCTTCCTTATTGCCCAGCCAGCCAGAATCCGCCCAGCAGCAGGATCAGGCCGAGGATCATCGCGAAGGCATAGTGGTAGAGGTAGCCCGACTGCAGGCGGCGCACGCCGCCGGCGATGCGCTGCACCAGCCCGGCCGAGCCGTTGACCAGCGCGCCGTCGATCACCGCCGCGTCGCCGGCCTTCCAGAACAGCCGGCCCAGGGCGACGCCGCCGCGCGCGAACACCACGTAGTAGACGGCGTCGAACCAGTACTTGTGGTTGAGCACCTGGTACAGCGGCTGCAGGGCGTTCCTGATGCGCCCGGCCATGCCCGGATTGAACAGGTAGATGTAGGTCTGGATGACGAAGGCCAGCACGACCAGCGCGAACGGCCAGCTCAGGAACCCGTGCAACGCCATCGCCGCTGCCCCGTGGAACTCGTGGCCCATCTCGCCGAGCACGTTGTTCGCTTCCTCGACGTGGATGGCCGGGCCGAACCAGTCGCCGAACAGCATCGGCCCGATCGTGAAGAAGCCGACGAGCAAGGAAGGGATCGCCAGCAGGATCAGCGGCAGCGTCACCACCCAGGGCGACTCGTGCGGCGTCTGGTGCATGACGCCCGCCTCGTGGTGGCCGTGGTCGTCGCGGTGTTCCGGATGGTGGCCATGGTCGTGCACGACCGTGAAGCGCTCCTTGCCGTGGAAGGTCAGGTACATCTGCCGGAAGGTGTACAGCGCGGTGACGAAAGCACCGGCCAGCACGCAGAAGTAGGCGTAGCCCGAGCCCCAGCGGTGCGACTCGCCGACCGCCTCGATGATCGCGTCCTTCGAGTAGAAGCCCGAAGTGAACGGGATCGCCACCAGCGCCAGCGAACCGATCCACATGGTGATCCAGGTGATCGGCATGTACTTGCGCAGGCCGCCCATGTAGCGCATGTCCTGCTCGTGGTGCATGGCGATGATCACCGAGCCCGCCCCCAGGAACAGCAGCGCCTTGAAGAACGCGTGGGTCATCAGGTGGAACACCGCACCGGCGTACGCCGACACGCCCAGCGCCACGGTCATGTAGCCCAGCTGCGACAGCGTCGAGTAGGCCACCACGCGCTTGATGTCATTCTGCACGATGCCGATCAGGCCGGTGAACAGCGCGCCTGTGGCGCCGATCACCATCACGAAGCTGAGCGCGCCCTGGGACAGCTCGAAGATCGGCGACATGCGCGCGACCATGAAGATGCCCGCGGTGACCATCGTCGCGGCGTGGATCAGCGCGGAGATCGGCGTGGGGCCTTCCATCGAGTCGGGCAGCCACACGTGCAGCGGCACCTGCGCCGACTTGCCCATGGCGCCCACGAACAGCAGCACGCAGATCACCGTCGCCGCATCCCAGCGCACGTGCGTGGTCAGCGCGAGCGTCTTGCCGACCAGGCTGGGCGCACCGGCGAAGGCCGTGGCGTAGTCCAGCGTGCCGAGGAAGTACAGCACCGCGGCGATGCCGAGCAGGAAGCCGAAATCGCCCACGCGGTTGACCAGGAATGCCTTGAGGTTGGCGAAGATCGCGGTCGGCCGCTTGTACCAGAAGCCGATCAGCAGGTACGACACCAGGCCTACGCCTTCCCAGCCGAAGAACAGCTGCATGAAGTTGTTGCTCATCACGAGCATCAACATGGCGAAGGTGAACAGCGAGATGTAGCTGAAGAAACGCTGGTAGCCCGGGTCCTCCGCCATGTAGCCGATGGTGTACACGTGCACCAGCAGCGACACGAAGGTGACCACCACCATCATCATGGCGGTGAGCCGGTCGACCAGGAAGCCGACGCTGACGTTGAGCCGGGCGATCTCGAACCAGGTGTAGACGTTCTGGTTGTAGACCGGGGCGCCGCCGGCGGTGAGCTGGTACAGCACGTAGAACGACAGCGCGCAGGAGACCAGCAGCCCCAGGATGGTCACGCTGTGTGCGCCGGCGCGGCCAATGGGCTTGCCGAGGAAGCCGGCAAGCAGGCAGCCGGCCAGCGGCGCCAGCGCGATGGTCAGCAGGATGGAAGTGGACAATGGCATCGGCTCAGCCCTTCATCGAGTCGATTTCGGCGACGTTGACCGTGCTGCGGTTGCGGAACAGCAGCACCAGGATCGCCAGGCCGATCGCGGACTCGGCGGCCGCGACGGTGAGGATGAAGAACACGAACACCTGGCCGGACACGTCGCCCAGGAAGCGCGAGAACGCCACGAAGTTCATGTTCACCGCAAGCAGCATCAGCTCGATCGCCATCAGCAGCACGATCACGTTCTTGCGGTTGATGAACAGGCCGGCCACGGCGATGCAGAACAGCACCGCGCCCAGCACGATGAAATGCGACAGGGTGATCACGGGCGTGCCTCCTCGGAGCCGGGCTGCTGTGCGGTGGCGTCCGGACGCGACGGCGCCATCTTGACCACGCGGATGCGGTCGCGCGGATTGACCCGCACCTGCTCGCTGGCCGACTCGCGCCGGCGGTCGCCGCGGTGGCGCAGGGTCAGCGCCACCGCTGCCACCACGCCGACCGTCAGGATCAGCGCGGCGATCTCGAACGGCAGCAGGTACTGCGTGTAGAGCGCCTGGCCCAGCCAGCCGGTGTTGGACAGGCCCGCCGCCGCGGCGGGGTCCGCGCCCATCATGTGCCCGTGCATCGCGCGCACGCCGATCAGCGCCAGCATCTCCGCCAGCATGACCAGCGCCACGATGATCCCGACCGGCAGGTAGCGGATGAAGCCTTCGCGCACCTGCTCCATCTTGATGTCGAGCATCATCACCACGAACAGGAACAGCACCATCACCGCGCCGACGTAGACCACGATCAACGCGATGGCCAGGAACTCCGCCTCGGCCAGCAGCCAGATGCAGGCGCAGCTGAAGAAGGTCAGCACCAGCGAAAGCACCGCGTGCACCGAGTTGCGCAGGCTGATCACCGCCAGCGCGGCGGCCACGGTGACGGCGGCGAAGCCGTAGAAGCAGATCAGCTGGAAAAGGTTGGTATCGTTCATGTCCCTGCCCTCAGCGGTACGCCGCGTCCTGCGCGCGAGCCGCGGCGATCTCGGGCTCGAAGCGGTCGCCGATGGCGAGCAGCTGGGCCTTCGTCACGACGTTCTGGCCGCGCTGTTCGAAGTGGTACTCCATGACCGAGGTCTCCACGATCGAGTCGACCGGGCAGCTCTCCTCGCAGAAACCGCAGAAGATGCACTTGAACAGGTCGATGTCGTAGCGCGTGGTGCGTCGCTGCCCGTCGCTCTCGCGCGGCGCCGAGTCGATGGTTATGGCAAGCGCCGGGCATACCGCCTCGCACAGCTTGCACGCGATGCAGCGCTCCTCGCCGTTGGGGTAGCGGCGCAGCGCGTGCAACCCGCGGAAGCGGTTCGAGCGCGGGATGTGCTCCATCGGGAAGCGCACCGTGTACTTGGGCTTGAACATGTAGCCCAGGGTCAGGCCCATGCCCTTGAACAGCTCGATGAGCAGCAGGCTCTTGAAATAGTGGACGACGCGATTCATGGCTTTGCCTTATGCCCCCGTGCCGATGACGACCCAGCCGAAGTACTTCAGGCAGCCGGCGACGAGGACCCACACGATGGTGATGGGAATGAACACCTTCCAGCCCAGGCGCATGATCTGGTCATAGCGGTAGCGCGGGAAGCTGGCGCGGAACCACAGGAACAGGAACGCCATCACGAACGCCTTGATGAACAGCCAGATGAAGCCGCCGGTCCAGATCCAGTTCACCCACGGCGACACGTCGGCGTGGATCCAGCCCTGCAGCGGGCTGAGCCAGCCACCCAGGAAGAGTACCGAGGCGAGGAAGCTCACCAGGATCATGTTGGCGTATTCGGCCAGGAAGAAGATCGCGAAAGCCGAGCCCGAATACTCCACGTGGAAGCCCGCGACGATCTCCGATTCGCCCTCGGCCACGTCGAACGGCGCACGGTTGGTTTCCGCCACGCCCGACACGAAATAGATGACGAACACCGGCAGCAGCGGCAGCCAGAACCAGTCGAACAGGCCCTTGCCGCCGACCTGCGCATGCACGATGTCGGTCAGGTTCAACGAACCGGCCAGCACCAGCACGCAGACCAGCGAAAGGCCCATGGCGAGCTCGTAGGAGATCACCTGCGCCGCCGAACGCATGGCACCCAGCAGCGCGTAGCGCGAATTGGACGCCCAGCCGGCCAGGATGATGCCGTACACGCCCAGCGAGGTCATCGCCAGCAGGTACAAGAGGCCCGCGTTGACGTTGGCCAGCACCATCCTTTCGCCGAAGGGCACCACCGCCCAGGCGGCGAACGCCGGCACCAGCGCCAGCAGCGGGGCGAGGTAGTACAGGAAGCGGTTGGCGCTGGACGGCAGGATCACTTCCTTCAGCAGCAGCTTCACCACGTCGGCGAAGGCCTGCAGCAGGCCCCAGGGGCCCACCTTGTTCGGCCCCATGCGCACGTGCATCCAGCCGATGACCTTGCGCTCCCAGTACACGAACATGGCCACCGCCAGGATCAGCGGCACCGCGATGCACAGGATGTACAGGACCGGCAGTCCCACTTGATGGATGAGTTGATCCAGCATCGTGTTACGCCTTGCTCAGGGTGATGGCCGCGCCGTACGGAGGCAGCGTGGCGGTCAGGTCGTGCGCAGCCTCGATCCACGCCGCGCCGTCCGGCACCGCGGCATCGATCGCCACCGGCAGCAGTGCGTCGCCGACGCGCACCTGCGCGCCTCCGGTCACGCCCTGGCGCATCGCCTCGTTCGGGTTCAGGCGCACCGCCGGCGGGCGATTGATCGGATGGGCGTTGAGCGCGGTGGCGCGGCGCACAACGGCATCGCTGCGGTAGATCGGCCAGGTCGCCAGGCGCACCAGGGCGCCGGCTGCCGGCTGCCGCGGAGCCAGGGCCGTCGTGGGAGCGGGCAGCGGGCGCTCGGCGATGCCGGCACGCAGGCCTGCGAGGTCGTCGAACTCGAAGCCGGCCAGCTGCAGCAGGCCGCCCAGTGCACGCAGTACCTTCCAGCCCGCGCGCGTCTCGCCGGGTGCCTTGGCCCCCGCGACCACGCTCTGCGCCAGGCCGTCCACGTTCACCAGCGTGCCGTCGGCCTCGGGCAGCAGCGCGATCGGCAGGATCACGTCGGCCACCTCGCGCAGCGCATCGCTGGCGTAGGGGCTGAACGCGACCACGGCCTGCGCGGCGCGCAGCGCATCCAGCGCGGCCGCACCATCGGCGAAGTCGTATGGCGGCTCCACGCCGTACAGCAGATACGCCTTGCGCGGCTGCGCCAGCATCGCCTGGGCGTCGAGGCCGCCGTTGCCCGGCAGCACGCCGCCCAGCCCCAGGCCGAGCGCGTTGGCACCGACCGGCAGCTCGTCGTAGCCCGCACCGGTGGCCTGCGCGACGAAGCGCGCGACCGCCCGCAGCCAGGAGGCCTGCGGATGCGTGGCGGCGGCCTCGCCGAGGATCACCACCGCCTTGCCGGCCTTGAGCGCCGCGACGGCATCGCGGTCGCCCTGGTCGCTCTGCGCGCCGTCGATGGCATCGGCCAGTGCGGCGGGTGCCACAGCGCCGTCGGCGACCACGGCCTTGGCCAGCGCCAGCAGCGCGTCCACCAGCCCGGCGGGCGACACGATCGCCTCGCCGGCCAGCGCATAGTTGAAGCTGAAGCGCGCGGGGTTGACCGCATACACCTCGGCGCCGCGCTTGACCGCCTGGTGCAGGCGGTGGTTGAGCAACGGCATCTCGTAGCGCAGGTTGGAGCCGACCAGCAGCGCCGCCTTGACCTGGCTGACCTCCGCCACGGGCACCTCGAAGCGCACGGCGACCGGGCGGTCGGACAGGTCCAGCTGGCGCAGGCGATGGTCCACGTGCGCGCTGCCCAGGCCGCGGGCGAGGCGCAGCAGCAGGTCGCCTTCCTCGTTGGTGGCCGCCGGCGAGGCCAGGATGCCCAGCTCGCTGCCCGGCACCGACTTCAGCGCCTCGGCGGCGACGGAGAGCGCCTCTTCCCAGCTCGCGCCCTGCCACTGGCCATTGCGCTTGATCTGCGGCGCGTGCAGGCGGTCGGCGGCGTACAGGCCCTGGTGGCTGAAGCGGTCACGGTCGGACAGCCAGCATTCGTTGATCGCCTCGTTGTCGCGCGGCACCGTGCGCATCACCTCGCCGCGGCGGGTGTGCAGCCACAGGTTGGAGCCGAGCGCGTCGTGGTAGGCGATCGAGGGGCGCGCGATGAGTTCCCAGGCGCGCGCCTTGAACTGGAACGGCTTGTTGGTGAGCGCGCCGACCGGGCAGACGTCGATGATGTTGCCGGACAGCTCGGTCTCCACCGTCTTGCCGATGTAGGTGCCGATCTGCAGGTTCTCGCCGCGGAACATGCCGCCCAGTTCGTAGGTACCGGCGATCTCGTTGGTGAAGCGGACGCAGCGCGTGCACTGGATGCAGCGCGTCATGTCGGTGTTGACCAGCGGCCCGATGTTCTCGTCGGCCACCACGCGCTTGCGCTCGGTGTAGCGCGACACGCTGCGGCCGTAGCCCAGCGCCACGTCCTGCAGCTCGCACTCGCCGCCCTGGTCGCAGATCGGGCAATCCAGCGGGTGGTTGATCAGAAGGAACTCCATCACGTCCTTCTGGAACTTCAGCGCCTTGTCCGAGCGCGTCATCACCTTCATGCCCTCGGCCACCGGGGTGGCGCAGGCCGGCTGCGGCTTGGGCATCAGCTTGCCGCCCATCTCCACGTCGACCAGGCACATGCGGCAGTTGGCGGCGATCGGGAGCTTGCGGTGGTAGCAGAAACGCGGAATGGCGACGCCGATGGCATCGGCGGCCTCGATGATCATCGCGCCCTTGCGGATCTGCGTGGGCTTGCCGTCGATCTCGATGTTCAGCAGATCGGGAGCGGTAGTGGTCGGCTGCACACTCATCAGGCGGCAACTCCAAGCTTGTCGTCGGTCATCGAGCGGCCGTTGCGCACGAAGTATTCGAACTCGTCCCAGAAATGGTGCAGGAAGCCCTGCACCGGCCAGGCGGCGGCCTCGCCGAAGGCGCAGATGGTGTGGCCTTCGATCTGGCCGGCCACCGCCTTCAGGCGATGCAGGTCGTCCTCGGTGCCCTTCCCTTCCACGATGCGGCTGAGCACGCGGTACATCCAGCCGGTGCCTTCGCGGCACGGCGTGCACTGGCCGCAGGACTCGGCCATGTAGAAGCGCGCGATGCGGTGGCAGGCGCGCACCATGCAGGTGGTGTCGTCCATCACGATGACCGCGCCCGAGCCCAGGCCGGAGCCGGCCTTCTGCAGGCTGTCGTAGTCCATCGTGCATTCCATGATGGTGGCCGCGGGCAGGACCTTCATCGACGAGCCGCCGGGAATCACCGCCTTGAGCTGGTGGCCGTTGCGCACCCCGCCGGCCAGCGCCAGCAGGTCCTTGAACGGCGTACCCAGGCGGATCTCGAAGTTGCCCGGGTTGTTGACGTGGCCGGAGACCGAGAAGATCTTCGGGCCGCCGTTGTTGGGCTTGCCGAGGTTGAGGAACCAGTCGGCGCCGTTGCGGATGATCGCCGGCACCGAAGCGTAGGTCTCGGTGTTGTTGATCGTGGTCGGCTTGCCGTACAGGCCGAAGTTGGCCGGGAACGGCGGCTTGAACCGCGGCTGGCCCTTCTTGCCCTCGAGCGACTCCATCAGCGCGGTTTCCTCGCCGCAGATGTAGGCGCCGGCGCCCAGCGCGGTGTAGATGTCCACGTCGATGCCGCTGCCGCCGATGTTCTTGCCCAGCAGGCCGGCCGCGTAGGCTTCCTTCAGCGCCGCCTCGAAGTGCTCGTACGGCTCGTGGTGGAACTCGCCGCGCAGGTAGTTGTAGGCGACGGTCGAGCCGGTGCAGTAGCAGGCGATCGCCAGGCCCTCGATGACCGCATGCGGGTTGTAGCGCAGGATGTCGCGGTCCTTGGCCGTACCGGGCTCGGACTCGTCCGAGTTGCAGAGGATGTACTTCTGCATCGCGCCCTTGGGCATGAACGACCACTTGAGGCCCGTGGGGAAGCCGGCGCCGCCGCGGCCGCGCAGGCTCGACTTCTTGACCTCTTCGATCAGTGCGGCCGGATCGGGCTTCTCGGCGAGGATCTTGCGCCACGCCTTGTAGCCGTCGACCTTCTCGTAGCTGTCCATCGACCACGGCGTGTCGAAGTGCAGCGTGGTGTAGACGACCTGGTGCTCCTGGGGTGCGGAACCGACTGCCATGCGCTTACTCCAGTCCATCCAGGATTTCGTCGAGCTTCTCCGGGGTGAGCCGCTCGTGGTAGTGGCCATTGACCGTCATCGCCGGCGCATATACGCAGGCGGCGATGCATTCCTCTTCCTTCTTGAGGTACACGCGACCGTCCGGCGTGCTCTCGCCGAGCTTGATGCCGAGCTTCTCCTCGCAGTGGCGCACCAGCCCCTCGGCGCCGTTGAGCCAGCAGGAGATATTGGTGCAGATCGCCACGTTGTTGCGGCCGACCGGCCTGGTCTCGAGCATGGAGTAGAAGCTCGCCACCTCGTACGCCCACACCGCGGGCAGGCCCAGATACTTGGCGACCGCCGTGATCAGCTCGTCGGTGAGGAAGCCCTGGTTCTGCTCCTGCGCGGCGAACAGCGCCTGGATCAGCGCCGAGCGCTTGCGGTCCGGCGGGAACTTGGCGACCCACTCGTCGATGTGGTGGCGAGTGTGCTCGCTCAGCACGACGAGCGGATCGACGTGCTTGACCTGCTCGTAATTTCCGGTGGCCTTCATGGGAATCTCCGTGACCTCAGCGGTCGATGTCGCCGAGCACGATGTCATAGGTACCGATGATCGCGACGACGTCGGCCAGCATGTGGCCCTTCGCGACCGCGTCCATCGAGGACAGATGCGCGAAATCCGGCGCGCGCACGTGCACGCGGAACGGCTTGTTGGCGCCGTCGGACACCAGGTACACGCCGAACTCGCCCTTCGGCGCCTCGACCGCGCAGTAGGCTTCGCCCGCCGGTACGCCGTAGCCCTCGGTGAACAGCTTGAAGTGATGGATGAGCGCTTCCATGCTCTCCTTCATCTCGGCGCGCGAGGGCGGCGCCACCTTGAAGTTCTTCACCATCACCGGGCCGGGATTGGCGCGCAGCCAGTCGACGCACTGCTTGATGATGCGGTTGGACTGGCGCATCTCCTCGACCCGCACCAGGTAGCGGTCGTAGCAGTCGCCGTTGACGCCGACCGGGATGTCGAAGTCCATCTCCGCGTAGGCGGCGTAGGGCTGCTTCTTGCGCAGGTCCCACTCCACGCCCGAGCCGCGCAGCATCGGCCCGGTCATGCCCCAGGCGCGCGCCATCTCCGGACTGACCACGCCGATGCCGACGGTGCGCTGCTTCCAGATGCGGTTGTTGGTGAGCAGTTCCTCGTACTCGTCCACGCGGCTCGGGAAGACGCGGGTGAACTCGTCGATGAAGTCCAGCATCGAGCCCTCGCGCGCGGCGTTGATGCGCTTGAGGTCGGAGCCCTTGTGCCAGGGCGACTCCTTGTACTGCGGCATGCGGTCGGGCAGGTCGCGGTAGACGCCGCCCGGACGGTAGTAGGTCGCGTGCATGCGCGCGCCCGAGACTGCCTCGTAGACGTCCATCAGTTCCTCGCGTTCGCGGAACGCGTACAGGAACACCGCCATCGCACCGAGGTCGAGCGCGTTCGAGCCGATCCACATCAAATGGTTCAGGATGCGCGTGATCTCGTCGAACATCGTGCGGATGTACTGCGCCCGCACCGGCGCCTCGATCCCCAGCAGGGTCTCGATCGCGCGCACGTAGCCGTGCTCGTTGCACATCATCGACACGTAGTCCAGGCGATCCATGTAACCGATCGACTGGTTGAACGGCTTGGACTCGGCCAGCTTCTCGGTGCCGCGATGGAGCAGGCCGATGTGTGGATCGACGCGGACGACGGTCTCGCCGTCCATTTCCAGCACCAGGCGCAGCACACCGTGCGCGGCCGGGTGCTGCGGGCCGAAGTTCATCGTGTAGTTGCGGATTTCCTGCATGTCAGTTCCTCCGCCAGTCGTCGGCGGCCTCGGCCTTGGCCTGCACCAGGTCGGCATCGTCGCGGATCACGCGCGGCACCAGCACGCGCGGTTCGATGGTCACCGGCTGGTAGACCACGCGCTTCTGCTCGGGGTCGTAACGCACCTCGACGTTGCCGATCAGCGGGAAGTCCTTGCGGAACGGATGGCCGACGAAGCCGTAGTCGGTGAGGATGCGGCGCAGGTCAGGATGGCCGTCGAACAGGATGCCGAACAGGTCGAACGTCTCGCGCTCGAACCAGTTGGCCACCGGCCATACGCCGGTGAGCGAAGGCACCATCGGCATCGCGTCGTCGTCGCAGAACACGCGCAGGCGCAGGCGCCGGTTGTGGCTGAGCGACAGCAGGTGCACCACCACCGCGAAGCGGCGCGGCATACTGGCGTCGCGCGGGCGCTCGGCCCAGTTGAAGCGGCCCACGGCCTGCCCCTCGACACCGCGGGAGAAGCCGGTGCCGCTGACGGTCTCGGTATCCCACTCGTCCTGGCCGTAGCCGAGGTAGTCGACGCCGCAGACGTCGATCAGCTGTTCGAAGCGGAACTCGGGCTCGTCGCGCAGCGCGAGCGCGACGTTGAGCAGGTCGCCGGGGGCGAGTTCGGCGGTGGTCTCGCCGTGGTACTCGGCCAGCGACAGCATGTCGCCGAACCGTGCCGCGAGGCGCGCGGCCAGCGAGGTGTTTTGGGTATCGGTCATGGCTCAGGCCTTAGCCGCGGGCGATGGTGCTGGTGCGGCGGATCTTCTTCTGCAGCTGCAGGATGCCGTGGATCAGCGCCTCGGCGGTCGGCGGACAACCGGGCACGTAGATGTCCACCGGCACGATGCGGTCGCAGCCGCGCACCACCGAGTAGGAGTAGTGGTAGTAGCCGCCGCCGTTGGCGCAGCTGCCCATCGAGATCACCCACTTCGGGTCGGGCATCTGGTCGTACACGCGGCGCAGCGCCGGCGCCATCTTGTTGACCAGGGTACCGGCCACGATCATCACGTCCGACTGGCGCGGGCTGGGGCGGAAGATTACGCCGTAGCGGTCCAGGTCCAGGCGCGCCGCGCCGGCGTGCATCATTTCCACCGCGCAGCAGGCGAGGCCGAAGGTCATCGGCCACATGGAGCCGGTGCGCGCCCAGTTCATCAGCGCGTCGACCGAGGTGGTGGCGAAGCCGCGCTGCACGACCGGATTGTCCTCGGCCGGCCGCAGGATGTCGTCGACCAGGTTCAGCGGCTCCGGGTTGTGCATCACCCGGTCGAGGGAAGACATCACTCCCATTCCAGTGCTCCCTTCTTCCACACGTACGCGAAACCGATCACCAGCAGCAGCAGGAACAGCGCCATCTCGACGAGCGCGACGATGCCGATGTGCTGGAACACCACCGCCCAGGGGAACAGGAAGGCGATTTCCAGGTCGAAGATGATGAACAGGATCGCGAGCAGGTAGTAGCGGACGTCGAACCGCATGCGCGCGTCCTCGAAGGCCTCGAAGCCGCACTCGTAGGGGGAGAGCTTCACCGCCTCGGGCCGGCGCGGGCCGGCGAGCATGCCGATGGCCAGGAGCACCACGCCCAGGCCGGCGGCGACGCCGATGAACAACAGGATGGGCCAGTATTGAGCGAGCACGATGCAACGTACCTCCGCGCCATAGGCGCATCAGTGATCGCCACGGAGGCGACCGGCTAGTTCGATTCGGCAGGCCGCGCGCGGCAGGGGGCCATCCGGCCACGATCGCACGCGTGTGGGGTCGCGGGCGCCCGATTCCACGAAATCCGTTCGTGTAACCGCCGCATTGTATCAGCGCGTGCGGGGGCAACGCCAAGGGTTGCGAACGCGACAGGTATCAGGCAAAGGCGCGGGTGGCTGGCGGATGGGGACGTACGCGGGCGCGACGCCGCGCCGATCGCATCCGCGGGCCCGCGCAGAGACCTCTCCGGGGGCGTCCGCGAGGGGCGCGCGATCACATCGTGTGGGTGGGACGCTCCGAACCGAGCACGCCGGCGAGGATGTTCTCGATGCGCTGGCGCGCCACCTCGGCATCGCTGGACTCGTTGAAATGCACGCCGATGCCGGCCGTACGGTTGCCTTGCGCACCGAGCGGGCTGATCCAGGCGACCTTGCCGACCACCGACAGGCGCTCGGTCTCGTCGGTCAGGGTGATCAGCAGCACCACCTCGTCGCCGAGGGCATAGCGCTGCGCCGTGGGAGCGAACAGGCCGCCGTTCTTCAGGAACGGCATGTACGCGTTGTACAGCGACGCGGCATCCTTGATCTTCAGCGAGATGATGCCCTGGCGGGCGGCGGTGGGGGTCATGCCTGCTCCTGGCACCGGCGCAAAGCCGGCGCACCCGCGCATCCTAGCGAGCCGCAGGCGGCTGCGCAAAGCGCCCGGTCACAGCTCGCACCAGCCCCAGCGATCGAAGATCCATGGCGTTGGCACGTCCATGTCCAGCCGCGCGAAGCACGGGGCGGCGAGCGGCTCGCGCAGGCGATAGCCGCCCTGCCCGTCCCGCTCGAGCGGCGCGCGCGCCCATGACCAGCTGCGCACGCCATGAGCGTCGGCAAGCGTCAGGCGCAATTGCGAGCGCCAGGCCCGCGGGCGCCAGGGCAGCACCCCGCGCGGCTCCCCGGCACGCGGCGCGATCCGCTGGTAGCGTTCCGGCCGGTCGGTCAGGCGGCGCATGCGGCCGGCGCTCAGGGCCATCTGGCTGCGGTGCGCCGTCAGCGCCGCCAGCTTGGCGGCGTGCATGGTGGCGGAGGCGGCCAGGGCCACGCCCGGCGGATGGCGCTCGTCCCGCCCGTGCACGAGGTAGCCCAGCAGCAGCGGCGACTCGGGGAACTGCAACGCAGCGAGCGCCAGGCGCACGAGCACGTGCGCGCTGCCGTGGTCGGGATGGCGGTCGGCCAGCGCCGGCAGCGCCACCACGGTCGGGCCGAACGCCGCGATCTGCCCGCGCAGCGCCGCACCCATGGCTTCGGGCCGCTCGCGCAAGCCGGCGGTGAGGCCCATGTCGGGCCAGCCCAGCGCATGCAACGCCGAGGGCGGCAGACCGAGGCGCTCGAGCGCCTCGCCGACCTCCTGGCGCCGACGACGGCCCCAGCGCATCCGCTCGGCCGCGCCGATGCGGATCCGCCGCTCCAGCCAGCGTTGCGGCCACGGGTTGTCGTCGCCGTCGGTCAGCAGCAGCACCCGCACCTCGCCGCCTGCTGCGCGCACCAGTTGCACCAGCTCGCCGGTGCCGATGGTTTCGTCGTCCGGATGCGGCGCCACCACCAGCAGGCGGGTCCGCGCGTCGGGGCTGTACAGCTCCGGGCTCAACGGCATGTCGTGGCGCCTCCCGCGCCGGCGTGGGGAAACCACCTTGGCCTCGGCCGCCGGTGGACGTCGCCGGAAGCATGCGTCGGCGCACGTTCGCGCGGTGTGTAGTCGGGTCCGGTTGGCAGGCGGGGCGCACCGGTCCGCATGGCTCAGCGCCAGCCGGCCAGCAGTTCGAGCAACAGCAGGTCGCCGCGCAGCGGGCCGCGCACGGCGTCGCGCGTACGGTTGGCGAACGCGTACCAGCCGGCCAGGGCCTCGTCGTCCAGCGTACTGGCGAGCGGCGCGGGCGTGCCTGCGGCGCGGGCGCGGACCTCGTCGGCAACCGCCTGCGCGGCGAACCACAGGCACTGCTCCGGCTCGCCGTCGAGCCAGCGGCGCGCGACTTCCGTCGCCTCGCCGCGGCCGGCGGCCAACGCCGCCAGGTCCTTGCGTACCGCCTGCCGCCGCGCCAGCGCGCCCTGCTCGGCCCAGGCCCGGGCCAGACCGGGGTTGCCACCCGCGGCCTCCAGTGCCGCCTCGGCGGCCTCGACGCCCTGCGCACGCAGCCAGGCCAGCGCCTCGTCGTGCGCCGGCAACACGAAGTCGATCCGCTGGCAGCGGCTGCGGATGGTCTGCGGCAGGCGCCAGGGAGCGTCGGCCAGCAGCGCCAGCAGGGTCTGCGGCGTGGGTTCTTCCAGCGTCTTCAGCAGGGCGTTGGCCGCGGCCGCGTTCATCGCGTCGGCCGGGTCGATCACCACCACCTGCCAGCCACCGAACTGGCTGGCCATCGCCAGCCGCGCCGACAGCTCGCGCACCTGGTCGATCACGATCTCGGTGCGCTGCGCACCGTCCTTGCGCATGCCGTAGCCGAGGGTGACCAGGTCCGGATGGGTACCGGCCTGCAGCAGCTGGCAGGCGCGGCATTGCCCGCAGGCCTCGCCATCCTGCGCCCGCTCGCACAGCAGGCCACGGACGAAGCGCTGCAGGAACGCCCGCTTGCCCAGCCCGGCCGGGCCGCACAGCAGCAGCGCATGCGGCAGCGCACCGCGCGCCCGGCGCGCCTCCAGGCGCTGCCAGTGTCCGGCGTGCCAGGGACAGGTGCTCATGCCGCCGACTCCGCGAACAGCGGTGCCAGCGCGGCGATGGCCGAGCGCAGCACCTCCTCGGGCGGGCGGGCCGCGTCGAGCACGCGGAACCGGCCCGGTTCGGCCGCGGCGCGGGCGCGGTAGCTCGACCGCACGCGCTCGAAGAAGGCATCGGCTTCGATCTCGATGCGGTCGGCCTCGCCCCGCCCGGCTGCGCGCGCGCGTCCGGTGGCGACCGGCAGGTCGAGCAGCAGGGTCAGATCCGGTACCAGCCCGGCACAGGCCCAGCGCTCCAGCTCGGCGATGCGCGCGGCCGGCTGGCCGCGGCCGCCGCCCTGGTAGGCGTAGCTGGCGTCGACGTAGCGGTCGCACAGCACCCACTGCCCGGCGGCGAGCGCCGGCCCGATCACCTCGCGCACCAGTTGCGCGCGCGAGGCGAACATCAGCAGCAGCTCGGTCTCCGCCGCCAGGCCGCGCGCTGCCGGGTCGAGCACGATCGCGCGGACCGCCTCCCCCACCACCGTGCCGCCGGGCTCGCGCGTCTGCACCAGCGCGACACCGCGGCCGGCGATGTGCCGGTGCAGCCCGGCCAGCAGCGTGCTCTTGCCGGCGCCCTCGCCGCCTTCGAGCGTGATGAACCGTCCGCGCGTGCGCGTTTCAGTCATGGCAATGCTTCAGCTGGTAGCAGGCGACGTTGCGATTGTGCTCGGCCAGCGAGCTGGCGAACACGTGGCTGCCGTCGCCGCGGGCCACGAAGTAGAGCGCGTCGCCCGGCGCCGGGTGCAATGCCGCCTCGATCGCCGGCCGTCCCGGCAGGGCGATCGGCGTGGGCGGCAAGCCCGGACGCAGGTAGGTGTTGTAGGGCGTGTCGGCGACCAGGTCGCGCTTGCGGATGTTGCCGGCATAGGCCTGGCCCATGCCGTAGATCACGCTGGGATCGGTCTGCAGCAGCATGTGGTGCTGCAGCCGCCGCACGAACACGCCGGCGATGCGCGCGCGCTCGTCGGCACGGCCGGTTTCCTTTTCCACGATCGAGGCGAGGATCAGCGCCTCGTAGGGCGAAGCCAGCGGCAGGTCCTTGTCGCGTCCGGGCCACAGCTCGGCCAGCGTGCGCTCCATCGCCTGGTGCGCGCGCTTGAGGATGTCCAGGTCGCTGTCGCCCTTCACGTAGGCGTAGGTCTCCGGCAGGAAGCGGCCTTCCGGCGCCTCGCCGGGCGCGCTGATGCGGCGCATCAGCTCGGCGTCGTCCAGCGCCGCGCCGTCGTGGCGCAGCGTGGGCACCTGGGCCAATGCCTCGCGCAGCTGGCGGAAGGTCCAGCCGTCCACGATGGTGAAGTCGCGCTGCAGCACGCGGCCCTCCGCCATCCTGGTGAGCAGTCCGGTGGGCGTGACGCCGGGATCGAGCGCGTACTCGCCCGCGTGCAGGCGGTCGGCCACGCGCATGCGCTCGGCCAGCGCGCGCCAGTAAAGCTCGGGCGCGCCGGTGAAGCCGCGGGCGCGCAGCTGGGCCACGATGCCGCGCAGGCTGCTGCCGCGCTCGACCTCGACCAGCTGGCGCTGCGGACCGACCGCCAGCGGCGTGCGGGCGAAGCGCTCGAAGCCGTACCAGCCCCAGGCAAGTGCGGCCAGCAGCGCCAGCAGCACGAGCCACGCCAGGGTACGACGGATCCTGCCGCCCTGCCTTTTCTTGCGCCCCATCGAAACTCCTTCAGAAACCCAAGGCGCGCCAATGCGCCTGCATCGCGCGCGTGACCGGCCCCACCGCGAGGCGGCGTCCGTCCAGTTCGCGAACCGGCAGGATGCCGCGCACGCTCGACGATAGGAAGAGTTCGTCCGCGCCGGCGAGTTCCGCCAGCGGGATGTCGAGCACCTGCGTCGCCGGCCGCGCCGCCAGGATCTCGGCCCGCGCCACGCCCGCCACGCCGCACCGGTGCAGTGCCGGCGTGGCGAGCACGCCGTCGAACACCGCGAAGAGGTTGGCGGCGGTGGCGCAGATCGCCCGGTCCGCCATGTCGCACAGCAGCCCCTCCCCGATCGCCGGATCGTCCCACTCGGCCCGCGCCAGTACCTGTTCCAGCCGGTTGAGGTGCTTGAGGCCGGCCAGTCGCGGCTGCTCGGCCAGGCGCAGCGCGCAAAGCCGCACGCGCACGCCGTCCGCCTGGGCCGCGGGGTCCGCCGGCGGCGGCTCGAAGGCGGCGACGATGCGGGTCGGCCGCACCGCGGCGGGCGGCGCGTAGCCGCGCGCACCCACGCCGCGGGTCCAGGTGATGCGCACCACGGCCTGGTCCAGGCCGGAGGCGGCCTCGCGCGCCTCGGCCAGCAACAGCGCCGGGTCGGGCGGCGGCAGATGCAGGCGCTCGCAGCCGGCACGCAGGCGCTGCATGTGCCGCGGCCACAGCGGCGCATCGGCACCGACGAAACGGATGGTCTCGAACAGGCCGTCGCCGTAGCCGAGCCCGCGGTCGAGCGCGCTGACCGTCTCCCCCGCCCGGCCATCCACCAGCAGGCGGGCCATCAGCCGGGCACTCCCAGCGCGCGCAGCAGGCCGCGCGCCTTGGCGCGGGTCTCCTCCAGCTCCCGTTCGGCCACCGAGTCGGCCACGATGCCGGCCCCGGCGCGCAGGCCGACATCGCGGCCGACCTGGGTCAGCGTGCGGATGAGGATGTTGAGGTCCAGCTCGCCGCTGCGGTCGAGGTAGCCCAGGGCGCCGGTGTAGGCGCCGCGCGGGGCGTCCTCCAGCGCCGCGATGATCTCCATGCAGCGCACCTTGGGGCAGCCGGTGATGGTGCCTCCGGGAAAGGTCGCGGCGATCACCTGCCCCGGCGTGACGCCGGCGCGCAGGCGCCCGCGCACGTTCGACACGATGTGGTGCACGTGCGCGTAGCTCTCCACCACCATCAGCTCGTCGACCTCGACCGTGCCGGGCACGCAGACGCGGCCGAGGTCGTTGCGCTCCAGGTCGATCAGCATGACGTGCTCGGCCCGTTCCTTGGGATGCGCGGTCAGTTCGCGGATGCGTGCCGGCTCGTCGTCGCCGGCCAGGCGCGGCCGCGTGCCGGCGATCGGCCGGGTCTGTGCCACGCCGCCGCGGACCTCGACCAGCCGCTCCGGCGAGGAACTCGCCACCGCCCAGCCGGGCCGCTGCAGCAGGCCGGCGAACGGCGCCGGGTTGGCCGTGCGCAGCGCCGCGTAGAGCGAGGCCGGCGACGGCGCCCGCGCGTAGCTTGCGCGCCAGGCACGGGACAGATTGACCTGGAAGATGTCGCCGGCGTGCAGGTGCTCGTGGATGCGGGCGACGCCGTCGAGGAAGTGCTGCGGCGGATCCTCCTCGACCGACGCCGGCGCCGGCAGGGGGGCGATGTCCGCGGAGTCGGCCAGGTCGGCTTCCAGCGCATCGAGCAGGTGCGCGTGCCCGTCCTCGGCGACCAGCACGGTGCATTCGCGCGCGTGGTCCACGACGATCGCCGCCGGGCAGCGCAGCGCCAGCGCCAGCGGCAGCGCCGTCGGCGGACGCAGGCGCAGCCGCGGCTCGATCTCGCCGGCCAGCTCGTAGGCCAGCATGAGCACCCAGCCGCCGTGGAACGGCAGGCCATCGTCCTCGGGCGGCCGCCGCTCGGCCCGCCAGGCGGCGTCGAGGGCATCGAGGAAACGTCCCGTCGGTTGCTGCCGCAGCTCGTCGCCCGGAGCGCTTTCCGTCAGCGACGCCTTGCGCAGGGTGCCATCCCGCTGCAGCGCAAGCTCCTCCTGCGGGAACGCGAACAGGATGTCGTAGCGCGACTGCGCGGTACCCCGCACCACGCTCTGCAACAGGCAGGGGTAACGCCCCGGAAAGGCGGCGGCCGGCGCGAGCAGATCGCGCCGGCCGCCGAGGGTGCGTGCGTGGCTCCGGCTCAAACGCGCCGGAACGCCAGCGTGCCGTTGGTGCCGCCGAAACCGAACGAGTTGGAGATCGCCACGCTCAGCTCGGCCTTGCGCGCCGTATGCGGCACGAAGTCGAGGTCGCAGCCCTCGCCCGGCTGGTCCAGGTTGATCGTCGGCGGCAGCACCTGGTCGCGCAGCGCCAGGATGGTGAAGATCGCCTCGACGCCGCCGGCGGCACCGAGCAGGTGGCCGGTGGTCGACTTGGTCGAGCTCATCGCCAGCTTGTAGGCGTGCTCGCCGAACACCGTCTTGGCCGCCATCACCTCGCCCAGGTCGCCCAGCGGCGTGGAGGTGCCGTGCGCGTTGATGTACTGCACGTCGGTGGGCTCGAGGCCCGCATCGTCCAGCGCCGCCTGCATGCAGCGCGCGGCACCTTCGCCGCCCTCGCTGGGCGCGGTGATGTGGTAGGCGTCGCCGCTCATGCCGAAGCCGACCAGCTCCACGTAGATCCGCGCGCCGCGCGCCCTGGCGTGCTCGTACTCCTCCAGCATCAGCACGCCGGCGCCGTCGGACAGCACGAAGCCGTCGCGGTCCTTGTCCCACGGACGGCTCGCCTTGGTCGGCTCGTCGTTGCGGGTGGACATGGCCTTGGCCGAGCAGAAACCCGCCATCGCCGTGCCGGTGGTGGCGAACTCGGCACCTCCGGCGAGCATCGCGTCGGCGTCGCCGTACTGGATCATGCGCATGGCCAGGCCGATGTTGTGCGTGGCCGTGGTGCAGGCGGTGACGCAGGCGATGTTCGGTCCCTTCAGGCCGAACATGATCGACAGGTGGCCCGAAACCATGTTGATGATCGAGCTGGGCACGAAGAACGGCGACACGCGGCGCGGACCCTTCTCGTGCAGCTCGATCGAGGTGTCCTCGATGGTGTTGAGGCCGCCGATGCCGGCGCCCACCGCCACGCCGATGCGCGGCGCGTTCTCGGCGGTCACCTCCAGCCCGGAATCGCGCAGCGCCTGCGTGCCGGCCGCGATGCCGTAGTGGATGAAGGGGTCCATCTTCTTGACGTCCTTCGGCGGCATCCACTGCGTCGGATCGAAATCGCGCACCTGGCCCGCGATGCGGGTGGCATAGCCGCTGGCGTCGAAGTGGGTCACCGGGCCGATGCCGCTGACGCCGTTGAGGATGTTGTCCCAGGCGGTGGCGATGTCGTTGCCGACGGGCGAGATGATGCCCATGCCGGTCACCACGACGCGTCGTTTGCTCATGGGTCGTTCGCTCATGGAATGGAGTCCTTAGCTGTTCTCTCGGCACGTTGCCGGGCAACGGCCTGCGTCCGCCAACCATACGGCATCGGACGTTTCAAAACGCGTAAACGAAAACTGCGCCAATCTGGCGCAGCTCTCGGTATCGCCGTGTAGCGGAGGCACGCCTGTCGCGGCCTCCACGGACGATCAGTCCTTGGTGTGGGCCTTGATGTAATCGACGGCCTGCTGCACGGTGGTGATCTTCTCGGCTTCCTCGTCGGGAATCTCGGTCTCGAACTCTTCCTCGAGCGCCATCACCAGTTCCACCGTGTCCAGCGAATCGGCGCCCAGATCGTCCACGAACGAAGCGTTCGCCGTGACCTCGTCTTCCTTCACGCCCAGCTGCTCGATGACGATCTTCTTGACGCGCTCTTCGATGGTGCTCATGTTGCCAAACCTCCCAAGGAGAAATTTTTGCTTGTCGACGCCGGTGAAGCTGTCCGGCAAAGGCCGGCGGATTGTAGTGGCTAATCCGCACGGCTGCCATGCTTCGCCGGCTGTTGGAAACGCCAAGCCCCTGGGGGACCGACGCGAAGGAATCAATTGTCGCCTAAAACGGGACCGCTGGCGACTACCCGTCCGGCGACCGGAATCACGGGTCAGGGCATGTACATGCCGCCATTGACGTGCAGCGTTTCGCCGGTGATGTAGGACGCCGCCGGCGAGGCCAGGAAACCGACCGCCTTGGCGATGTCCGAGGCCTCTCCCAGCCGGCCCAGGGCGATCTGGCCGAGCAGCGCTTCTTTCGAGGCTTCCGGCAGCGCGCGGGTCATGTCGGTGTCGATGAAGCCCGGCGCCACCACGTTGACGGTGATGCCGCGCGAGCCGATCTCGCGCGCCAGCGACTTGGAGAAGGCGATGATGCCCGCCTTGGCCGCGGCGTAGTTCGCCTGGCCGGGATTGCCAGTGAGGCCGATCACCGAGGCGATCGAGATGATGCGTCCCTTCTTCGCCTTCATCATGCCGCGCATCACCGCCTTGGAGGTGCGGTAGACCGAGGTGAGGTTGGTGTCCAGGATGGCCTGCCAGTCTTCGTCCTTCATGCGCATCAGCAACTGGTCGCGGGTGATGCCGGCGTTGTTGACCAGGATCGAGACGGCGCCGAACTCCTTGGCGATGCCCTCGACCAGCGCCTCCACCGCGGCCCCGTCGGTGACGTCCAGCACGCGACCGTGGCCGCCCTGCGCGGCGAGCCGCTCGCCGATCGCCCTGGCACCGCCCTCGCTGGTCGCCGTGCCGATCACCGTGGCGCCCATCGAGGCCAGTTCGTCGGCGATCGCCGCGCCGATGCCGCGGCTGGCGCCGGTGACCAGCGCGATTTCACCTTTCAGCATCTTGTCCATCGTCGTGTGTCCTTCGTTCAAAAAGGGAACTCGTGAGCCAACGCCTGCGCGGTAGGAGGTAGGAGCGAGCTTGCTCGCGACGCGCGGTCCGGATTGGTCAGGCGAAACGCATTGCGGGCAAGCTCGCTCCTGCCCGTCGGCTGTCAGGCCAAGGCGGCCTCCAGTTCCGCCGGCGTGCCGATCGCGCGTGCGTCGAGGCTCTTGTCGATGCGCTTGACCAGCCCCGTGAGCACCTTGCCCGGGCCGCACTCGAACATGCGCGTGGTGCCGCCGGCGGCGAGCGCCTGCACGCACTGGGTCCAGCGCACCGGCAGGTAGAGCTGGCGCTGCAGGGCGCCGCGGATCGCCTCGATGCTGTCGTAGCTGCGCGCCTCGGCGTTCTGGATCACCGGCACTTCGGGGAGCCGCCACTCGATCGCGCCCATGCGCTCGCCGAGCCGGTCGGCTGCCTCGCGCATCAGCGCGCAGTGCGATGGGACGGAGACCGCGAGCTTGATCGCCTTCTTGACGCCCAGCTCGGCGAGCCGCGCCAGCGCGCGGTCGACCGCTTCGGCGTTGCCGGCGATCACCAGCTGGCCCGGCGAGTTGTAGTTGGCGGGAGAGACGACCTGGCCCTGTGCGACCTCTTCGCACACCTGCGCGATCTGCGCATCGTCGCCGCCGAGGACCGCTGCCATGGCACCCACCCCCGGCGGCACCGCCGCCTGCATCAGGCGGCCACGCTCGGCGACCAGCGCGGCGGCATCGTGCAGCGAGAGTGCGCCGGCGCAGACCAGCGCGCTGTATTCGCCCAGGCTGTGGCCCGACAGTCGCGCCGGTCGAGCGCCGCCGAGCTTGGTCCACACGCGCCACACCGCCACGCTCGCCGCCAGCAGCGCCGGCTGGGTGTGCTCGGTGCGGTTGAGCTGCTCTTCCGGCCCCTGCTGACTGAGCTGCCACAGGTCGACACCGGCGCCCTGCGAAGCCTCTTCGAACGTGGCCCGCACCTCGGCATGCGCCGCGGCGAGCTCGGCCAGCATGCCCACCGACTGCGAGCCCTGGCCGGGAAAGACGAAAGCGAGCGAAGCAATGGTGTCGGTCATCGGCGTAGGTCCATCCAAGGCAAAAAGGCGATGATGCCAGCAGCGGCCGGCGTACGCAGCCGTATTTCCGTCTCCGGAAACGACGATGCCGCCCGCAGGCGGCATCGGGTCGGACCTGCGGCGCCCTAGTAGCGCAGCAGCGCGGAGGCCCAGGTGAAGCCGCCGCCGAAGGCTTCCAGCAGCAGGTTCTGGCCGCGCTGCACCTTGCCCGAGCGGACCGCGTAGTCCAGCGCCAGCGGCACCGAGCCCGAGGACGTGTTGGCGTGCTTGTCGACCGTCACCACGACCTGATCCATCGACATGTTCAGGCGCTTGGCGGTGGCCTCGATGATGCGCAGGTTGGCCTGGTGCGGGATCAGCCAGTCCAGCTGCGAAGCCTCCATTCCGGCGGCCTGCAAGGTCTGCTCGACCAGCGAGTCGAGCGTCTTGACCGCCACCTTGAACACCTCGCGGCCGGCCATCTTGATGCGCACGCCGTGGTTGGGCTCGTCGCGAAAACCGACCGACACGCCCACCGGGTTCCACAGCAGCTCCTTGTAGCCGCCGTCGGCGTGCAGGCAGGTGGCATAGATGCCGGGTTCGTCGCTGGCCTCGAGCACAACGGCGCCGGCGCCGTCGCCGAACAGCACGCAGGTCTCGCGCTCCTTCCAGTCGATCATGCGGGTCAGCGTTTCGGCGCCGATCACCAGCGCCTTCTTCGATTGCCCGCTGCGGATGAACTTGTCCGCCACGCCCAGCGCGTAGACGAAGCCCGAGCAGGCGGCGTTGACGTCGAACGCGGCGCAGCCATTGGCGCCCAGGCGGTTCTGCACCAGGCAGGCGGTGGACGGGAAGATCAGGTCGGGCGTGGTGGTGCCCAGCACGATCAGGTCCAGCTCCGACGCCTTTACCCCGGCCGCGGCCAGCGCGCGCTCGGCGGCGAGGAAGGCCAGGTCGCCGGTGGTCTCGCCCTCGGCCGCCACGTGGCGCTGGCGGATGCCGGTACGGGTGCGGATCCATTCGTCGCTGGTCTCGACGAACTTCTCCAGGTCGAAATTGCTCAGCACGCGCTCGGGCAGCGCGCTGCCGGTGCCGATAATGCGGGCGTAGGTCGTTGCCATGGACTATCCATCAGCGGGCGGAACGGCATGGCTGGCCATGCCGGAATCCGCAACGTTACGTTCAGGGACGCCGGAAAGCAAAGCGGCGCGTCGCCGCGCCGCTTCGTGATCCACCGGACGATCACGCTTACTCGGCGTCGACGGCCACGCTGGTGTCGATCATCTTCTTGCCACGGTAGTAACCGTCCTTGGTGACGTGGTGGCGCAGGTGCACCTCACCGCTGGTCGGGTCGGTCGCCAGCTGCACGGTCTTGAGCTTGTCGTGCGAACGACGCATGCCGCGGGTGGACGGGGTCTTGCGGCTCTTGGCAACGGCCATGGGTGTGTCTCCAGCTTGAATTCAGCGCTTCTTGAGTTCGCGCAGGACCGCGAACGGGTTTTCGGTACGTTCCGGCGAAGGCTCCTGGGAACCCCCGCCGGTCACTTCGGGCGGCAGGCTGCTGTCCGGGTTCACCGGGACCAGCGGCAATGCCAGCAGCAGTTCGTCCTCGATCACGTCGGCCGGGCTCAGCCGTCCGTCCTCGTCGACCAGCAACGGCTCGCAGCCGGGCGGCAGGGCCGCCTCCTCGCGCTCGTTGCGGATCAGGCCGAGCCGGCTGTCCACCGTCAGCGGCAGCACGAACGGCTCGAGCGTACGCTGACAGGTCAGCGCAAGCGGCGCCTCGACGTGCACCTGAAGGTAGGCCGTGCCGAACTCGTCGCGACCGAATTCCAGCGCGTACTGCGCCGCGCCTTCGTTGCCTGCCAGCACCCCGCTCAGGCGGGTCATGGCAGCGACGGGAAGCGCGCCGGCGAACGAACGCCGCGCCGAGACCATGCGCCAAGCGTCCACGGACTCTGGCAGTGTCACGGACATAATCGCGAAATCTTAGGGTTGCGCGCGACCCAAGTCAACCGCGCGGCAACGACTTTGCCTGTCGCAGAGTGCTGCGGCAGACTGCCCTTCCGACCGCCGCAGGTTCCCCTCGTGCCCGCTTTCCTCGCCCTCGGCCTCGCTGCGACGCTCCTGCTGCTGGTGGGGGCGACCTGGCTGGTGCTGCTGCGCCGGCGGCGGCGCCTGGACCGGCGTACCGACAGCATGCGCCGTTTGCTGGACCTGGCCGACCAGCTGGAGGCCGACCTGAAGACCTGCCGCAGCAGCCTCAAGCAGGCGCATGCGGTGATGTCGCTCAATCCGGACCAGCCCGCGGCGGGCGAGAAGGAAGCCAAGCAGGCGATCGACGCCGGCCTGCGCTCGCTGCTGCAACAGCGGCTGTGGATCCGCGACTGCGCACCCGAAGCGAGCCAGGAAGGGCTGGACGAGGCGGCCGCGGACATGAGCCAGACCCGCGCACGGCTGCGCCCGCTGGTGCGTGCACTGGAGCGCGCCCACCATGAGCTGGACGACGCCATGCGCGAACACATCCGCCGCGAGCACGACACGTGACCCGCCTGGTCCTGGGCTCCACCTCGCGCTACCGCGCCGAGCTGCTGCGCCGCCTGACCGCCGATTTCGAGCAGCGCGCGCCCGGCACCGACGAAACCCTGCGCCCGGGCGAGACGCCGGCCGAAGGCGTGCTGCGCCTGGCCGCCGCCAAGGCCGACGCGGCCGCGCAGGGCCTGCCCGACGCGCTGGTGATCGGCTCGGACCAGATCGCCGAGCTCGACGGTCGCGCCCTGGGCAAGCCCGGCAGCGCCGAGGCCGCACGCGTGCAACTGGCGGCCTGCGCCGGCCGCGAAGTGTGCTTCCACACGGCGCTGTGCCTGCTCGACACCCGTGACGGCCGGCGACGCACGCACGTGGACGTCACCCGCGTGTGGTTCCGGCCCTTGTCCGGCGAGGAAATCGCGCGCTACGTCGAGCGCGAGCGGCCCCTCGACTGCGCCGGCAGCTTCAAGTGCGAGGGCCTGGGCATCGCCCTGTTCGAACGTATCGAGAACAGCGATCCGACGGCGCTGGTCGGCCTGCCGCTGATCGCACTGGCCCGCCTGCTGCGCGAAGCCGGCCTGGCGCTCCCCTGACCCAGCGGTGCCGGTCAGTGCGGGCTTGCTCGCGATGCCCGCGCCCGGTGACAGGGCATCGTGAGCGATGCGCGCTCCTATGGCGAGGCGGCGGCCGCCGCCTGCGCGTTGCGCCAGAACAGGCACTGCGCGGGATCGGCCGGCGGCGGCTGCGGTACGGCAGGCACACGGCCGCGGTAATAGGCGAACCGCTTGCGACCCTCGAACAGGGTCTGCCGGGCCACCAGCCGCGGCGCCTCGATGCGTCCGCAGATCGCTCCCAGCCATGCGAGCTTCTCGCGCTCGCGCATCACCTCGCTCACCACCAGCAGCATGGGCGCGCCGGCGTGCGAGGCATGCAGGCCGGCCTCGTCCAGCCGCCACAGCGCCAATTGCGGCGCACGACCGTGCTTGACGTTGAGCGTGCTGTCCAGGGCATACACCGGCCGGCGGCCGTCGAGCTGGAAGGCCAGTTCGGCGGCCAGCATGAAGTTGTCCGCGACCAGCACCGCGTCCTCGCGCGCGAGCAGCGCTTGCGCCTGCGTCGCGCTTTCGCGCCAGCCGACGAAGTTCGCCGGGAACGCCTTGCTCGACGCCAGCACGCCGACCCCGGACCCGCTCGCCGCCAGCGCGAGATACGCCAGGCCCAGCAGCGTGCCGGCGCCACCCAGCGCGCCGCCCGCCAGCGTGGCGACGCGCCAGCCGCGACCGGCCTGCCGGCACAGCACCGGCAGCGCCGCCAGCAGGGGCAGGTAGCCCGGCAGCGGCCAGTGCGCACGGAAGCGCTCGTCATCGGCGAACAGCCCGAGCACGAAGTACGGCATCAGGAAGCCCAGCGCGCTCCACGCCAGCAGGTCCCACGGCGCGCCTTCGCCGCGGCGGCGCCAGCTTCGCCATAGCGCCCACAGCAGCGCGACGTACAACAACGGCGTGCATGCCAGCGCCTGTTCCAGCGGCTGCACCAGCGCGTCCGCGTGGAAGCGCCACGGGTTGCGTTCGACCAGCTGGAAGGCGAGCCCGGCGCCGTGCTGGCGCCAGTTCGAGATGGCCAGCGGCACCAGTCCCAGGGCGGCGACCGCCAGCGCCAGCCACAGGCCGGGCCGCCGCCACTGCACGCGGCCGCGCGGGGCGAAGGCGAGCAGCAGCAGGCCGGCCAGCATCGCCATCGCCGCGCGGTAATGGGTCAGCCATGCCACCGCCAGCGCCGCGCCCAGCAGCAGCCAGTCGCGCCGGCGGTCCTGCTCCATCGCGCGAAGCAGCGCGTACAGTGCGACCGCAATGGCGAGGGTCAGCGGCACGTCGGGCATCGCCATCACCCCGAAGCTGCCGGCCAGTGGCAGGGCCAGGCACAGCAGGCCGGCCTGCCAGCCGGCGCGCGCGTCGAAGGCGCGCCGCGCGAAGGCCACGACCACCCACGGCAGCAGACTCCCCAGCAACAGGAACGGCCAGCGCATGCCGAGCAGGCCGTGCCCGGCGACGGCTTCGCCGAAGCGGATCAGCCAGGCGGTGAGCGGCGGCAGGTCGCTGTAGCCCCAGGCCGGATGACGGCTTTCCAGCCAGTAGAAGGCTTCGTCGCCGAACGGCGACAGCGTGGCGGCGATGATGCCCTTGAGCACCAGCAGCGCGATGAAAGCGATGAGGAACGCGCCTCGCCAGCGCGCGAGCCCGGCCGCTACACTCGAACCGCCCTCCCCGCGTTCCGCCCGTGCCGACTGCCAGGAACCCATGTCCGCCACCACTCCCCTGTCCGAAGAAAGCCTCCACCCGCGCCTGGAAGCGGCGATGGCCCAGGTCAACCGCGTGCTGCTCGGCAAGCCACGCCAGGTGAAGCTGGCCTTCACCTGTCTCGTCGCCGGCGGCCACCTGCTGCTGGAGGACGTACCCGGCGTGGGCAAGACCACGCTGGCGCACGCGCTGGCCGCGACCTTCGCGCTGGACTTCCAGCGCGTGCAGTTCACCAGCGACCTGCTGCCTTCGGACATTATCGGGGTCAGCGTGTTCGAGCGCGAGACGGGCCAGTTCCGCTTCCATCCCGGACCGATCTTCACCGGCCTGCTGCTGGCCGACGAGATCAACCGCGCCACGCCCAAGACGCAGAGCGCGCTGCTGGAGGCGATGGCCGAGGGCCAGGTGACCGTGGATGGCCAGACCCACACGCTGGCGCAGCCGTTCTTCGTGGTCGCCACGCAGAATCCGCTCGACCTGCACGGCACCTTCCCGCTGCCGGACTCGCAACTGGACCGCTTCATGCTGCGCGTGTCGCTGGACTACCCCGACGCCGCTGCGGAGCGTGCGTTGCTCTCCGGCAGCGACCGCCGCGACCTGCTGGCCCAGCTGACCCCGCAGCTGGACGCGCCCAGCCTCGAGGCGCTGCATCGGCAGGCGCAGGGCATCACCGCCAGCGCCGCGCTGCTCGACTACCTGCAGGCGCTGCTGATGGCGAGCCGGCGCCATGCCGACATCCGCGTGGGCCTGTCGCCCCGCGCGGGCCTCGCCCTGCTCGGCGCCGCGCGTGCCTGGGCCTTGCTGAGCGGCCGCGGCCACGTGCTGCCGGAGGACATCCAGGCCCTGTTCGTGCCGTTGGCGGCGCACCGGCTGGTGCCTTCGCGCGGCGCCAGCGGCGATGCGCTCGCTCGCGCCCTGCTGGCGGACACCGCGGTCGATTGATGCGTGACGCGCTGCGCCGCCTGCAGCAACTGGCCGAGCGCCGGCTGCCCGCGCTGACCCGGTTCCGCCGCGCGGAACCGCTGCCGATCCGCCTGCACCGCCGGCGCATCTACATCGTGCCGACCGGCTTCGGCATCGGCTTCACGGTGCTGCTGCTGGTGATGCTGGTGGGCGCGCTCAACTATTCCAACAACGCCGCGCTGCTGCTCACCTGCATGCTGGGCGCCGCCGGTTCGGCCAGCATGCTGATCGCCTTCCGTGCGCTGGACGGGCTGGCGCTCACCGGTGTGCGCGCCGGCCAGGCGATCGCCGGCGAGCCACTCGCGCTCACCCTGGAGTTCGAGGCGGCGCGCGCACGCAGCGCGATCCGCGTGGACCTGGGCCAGCACACCGAGGCGTTCGCCGTCGATGCTTCCGGCAAGACCGACGTCACCCTGCCGCTGGCCACCCGCAAGCGGGGCTGGCAGCCCTTGCCGCGGCTGCGCGTGTGGACGACGTGGCCGCTGGGGCTGTTCCGCGCGTGGAGCTGGCTGCATCCGGAGCAGTCCGTGCTGGTCTGGCCACGACCGGAGAGCGGCGGCCCGCCGCCGCGCCTGCCGGCCGACGAAGGCCTGCGCCCGCGCCTGCACCACGGCGAGGACCTGGCCGCCTTGCGCGATTACCGCAGCGGCGATCCGCGCAAGCACATCGCCTGGAAGGCCAGTGCGCGGCTGGGTCACCTGCTGAGCAAGGATTTCGAGCAGCCGGAGTCGCGCCCCGAGTGGCGGCTGGACTGGCGCGAGCTGGAGGGCATGGACAACGAGGCCCGCATCGCCCGCCTGGCCCGCTGGCTGGGCGAGGCGCACGCCCAGGGCCGCCGCCACAGCCTGTGGCTGCCGGGCCAGCCGATCGAGGTCGGCAGCGGCCCGGCGCACTACGCGCGCTGCATGAGCGCACTGGCGACACTGCCATGAACGGCCTGCGGCAAGCGGGCGGCGAGACGCGGCTGGATGCGCGGGCGTTCGACCTGCTCTGCCTCACCATGGCCTGCGTGCTCGGCGTGCACGCGCCGCACCTGCCGTGGTGGCTCACCCTCCTGCTGGCGCTGGTGCTGCTGGCGCGCTGGTGGCAGCGGCGGCGCGACGGCAGGCGCGCGCCGCTGCTGCTCAAGCTGCCGCTGATCGGCCTGCTGGCGGCCACCGTCATCCTGCGCTACGGCACCCTCTTCGGTCGCGAGCCGGGCTCGGCGCTGGCGGTAGGACTGCTGGTGCTCAAGCTGCTGGAGAGCGAGACGGCGCGCGACGCTCGGGTCGGCATCAGCTTCGGCTGCTTCGGCCTGATGGCCGCGCTGCTGTTCGACCAGGGCCTGGTCGCCACCTTCGTGGTGGCGCTGGGGCTGCTGCCGGCGCTCGCCACGCTGCGCGCGCTGGAGCCGGCCCAGTTCCCCACCCGCCTGCCGCAGACCCTGCTTCCCGGGCTGAAGCTGCTCGCCACCGCGGTACCGCTGGCGCTGCTCGCCTTCGTGCTGGTACCGCGGCTGAGTTCGCCACTGTGGGGCGCACCGAACCAGGCGGAGGCACGCACCGGCCTGAGCGACACCATGTCGCCCGGCCGTTTCACCGAGCTGCTCACCGACGACCGCCCGGCGATGCGGGTCAGCTTCGACGGCGCGCCGCCGGACCGCCAGCTGCGCTACTTCCGCGCCTACGTGATGTCGTACTTCGACGGCTTCACCTGGCACGCGGCGCAGACGGCCGGCCAGCCGCCCGTCCCGATCGAGCCGGCGGCGGCGCTGCGCTACCACGTCACCCTCGAACCGACCCACCGGCACGTCCTGCCCGCGCTGGACGTCCCCCTCGCGGCGCCGGCAGGCGCCCAGATGGGACGCGACCACGTGATCCTGGCGGCCAAGCCGGTGGACAACCTGCTCGACTACACGCTCGATTCGGCGGTCCGTTACCGGCTCGAGCCGCAGGCGGATGCGCAACCCCGCCGTTGGCTGCAGCTTCCGGCCGGCTTCAACCCGCGGGCCGTAGCGCAGGGCCGCGCGTGGCGCCAGCACTACGGGAGCGACGCCGGCGCCATCGTGCGCACCGCGCTGGCGCTGTTTCACAACGACGGCTTCCGCTACACGCTGGCGCCCGCACCGCTGGGCCGCGACAACGTCGACGATTTCCTGTTCGGCACCCGCGAAGGCTTCTGCGAGCACTACGCGTCCGCCTTCACCGTGCTCATGCGTGCCGCCGGCATTCCCGCCCGCGTGGTGACCGGCTACCAGGGCGGCTTCTGGAACGGCATGGGCCGCTACCTGCTGGTGCGCCAGTCCGATGCGCACGCCTGGAGCGAGGTCTGGCTGGAGGGGCGCGGCTGGGTCCGGGTGGACCCCACCGCGGCGGTGCGCCCGGAGCGCGTCAGCCTGGGCGCGACCGCGGCGGCCGGCGACCAGCTCGACTGGACGCAGCGCGGCTGGATCGAGGCCCTGGGCAACCGCTGGGACGTGGTCAACCATTGGTGGAACCAGGGCGTTATCGGTTTCGACACGCTGCGCCAGCGCGGCCTGCTGACCTCGTTCGGCATCCAGGAAACCGGCACGGCGATGCTGGGCCTGCTGCTGGCGGTGGGCATGGGCCTGTGCGTGGCGCTGGGGGTGGGCTGGGCGCTGTGGCACCGCGAGCGGCCCGACCCGCTGCGCCAGGCGATGCGCCGGCTGGAGGCCAAGCTCGCCCGCTGCGGCGTCACGCGCCGTCGCGGCGAGGGGCCGCAACATTACCTGCGCCGCGCCGCCCGGGCTCTGCCCGCGCAACGCGCGGAACTGGAGCGACTGATGGACCGCTATCTCGATTTACGCTACGCACACGACGAACCGGCGCCTGAACTGTCGCGCCGGTTCCAGCGGGCGGTACGGGAATTCCGGCCGCGCCGCGTGGTCAAATGAGCATCCGCGACCGCTTGTGCGGCCGCTGTCCTTCCGGGAGAACCGCCATGTCCTTTCCTTACCGCCCTCTGACCCTGGCCGCCGCCATCGGTCTGCTGAGCGCCTGCGCGACCGTGCCCCAGCCGCTGCAGGGCAACTACTCCAACGTCAGCACGGCCGGCGCCCAGCAGGGTGGCGCCGGCGGTGCGAAGGTACGCTGGGGCGGCGAGATCATCAGCACCGAACCCGGTCCGCAGCAGACCTGCTTCTACGTGCTCTCGCGCCCGCTGGACAAGCAGGCGCGGCCCGAGACCGGCACCAGCGGCGAGACCGAGGGCCGCTTCGTGGCCTGCCACGACGGCTTCTACGATCCTGAAGTGTTCACCCGCGGCCGCGAACTGACCGTCACCGGCACCCTGCATGGCACCGTGACCAAGAAGGTGGGCGACTACGACTACGCGTACCCGCGCGTGGAGGCCGACGTGGTCTACCTGTGGCCCAAGCGTCCGGTCACCGTGCGCTACCCGCCCGGCTTCTACGACCCCTTCTGGGGCCCGGGCTGGGGTCCGTACTGGGGCCCCTGGGGCGACCCGTTCTGGGACCGCCCGCGGGTGATCATCGTGCGGCCGGCCCCCGCGCCCGCACCGGCACCCAAGCCGACCCACAGGTAATCGCCATGGAACGCCGGCCCCGCGCCGGCGTTTCCGTTTCCACCGCCCGAAACGCGCCCTGCCGTGTCTGCTCAGCCCGGCGGCCAGCTCATCCGGCGTCCGGCCAGCAGGTGCACGTGCAGGTGGAATACGGTCTGCCCGCCGTGCTCGTTGCAGTTGATCACGGTGCGGTAGCCCTGCTCCGCCAGGCCTTGCTGCCGCGCGTAGTCGGCCGCGGCCAGCAACACCTTGCCGAGCAGTTCCGCATCCTCGGGCCCGGCCTCGTCGAGCGTGGGCAGGGCCTTCTTGGGCACGAACAGCACGTGCACCGGCGCCTGCGGATTGAGGTCGCGGAAGCCCAGGACCTCGTCGTTCTCGTACACGATGTCGGCGGGGACCTCGCGCCGGATGATCTTGCCGAAGATGGTGTCGCCCATGCCTGACTCCTGCCGCGTTTCACAGCGCAGCAGCATACCCGCGCGGCGCGCTCAGCCGGAAACCCGGCCGTTCCTGGAGCCGGTGCGCCCGCCGTCGGCCAGCAGGGTCATCACGATGCCGGACGCCCGCCTGCGTGCCTGTTCGTCACGCAGCCATGATGCCCGGCCTGGTCCGCGCCGCTGGCGGTCGGGCCGTGCCGCGGTCCACCACCTGCAGGAACGCCTGCTTCCTCGTGATCGCAGACGGCCACCCGCTCGCGGGCAGGCCGGTCACGGCGGTGGCCTCGTGCGTGGCGCCGAGGCCGGCGGCCACCGCAAAGCTCAGGTTTAGGCGGGCGTGGACGGCTCCAGCGCGAGCCGCGGCTCTGCCATGATCACTCCAGCGCCTGGCGGCTGCCGAAGGCGTGCGCCAGGGTGCCGCGGTCGACGTACTCGAGCTCGCCACCCAGCGGCACGCCGTGCGCCAGGCGGGTGGGCCGTACGCCCCCGGCGTGGGCGAGCTGCGCCAGGTAATGGGCGGTGGCCTCGCCCTCCACCGTCGGGTTGGTGGCGATGATCAGCTCCTCGATCTCGCCCTCGGCCAGGCGTTCGCTGAGTTGCGCCAGCCCCAGTTCCTCGGGTCCCAGCCCGTCCAGCGGCGACAGCCGCCCCAGCAGCACGAAGTACTGCCCGCGGTAGCCGGTGGCCTGCTCGATGGCCGCCAGGTCGGTGGGCGACTCCACTACGCACAGCACGTGGCGGTCGCGGCCCGGACTGGCGCAGAGCGAACACACCGGCTCCTCGCTGAAGTTGCGGCAACGCGTGCAGTTGCCGATGCGCTCCATCGCCTCGCGCAGAACGCCCGCCAGCTTGAGGCCCCGCGTCCGCTCGCGTTCGAGCAGGTGGAACGCCATCCGCTGCGCGCTCTTGCCGCCCACGCCGGGCAGGCAGCGCAGGGCTTCGATGAGGTCGGCGAGCAGGGGGGAACCGGTCATGGGGCCTTGATCGGGAGGACGAGCGATGGCGGACAGCGAGGGCGCGAACGCGGCGGAGGGAAGGCTCGCAACGACACGCCCTCGCTGCGCATCCCGCGCCCTTCCTTCAGAACGGCATCTTGAAGCCGGGCGGCAGGTTGAGGCCGGCGGTAAGACCGCCCAGCTTGTTCTTGCTCGCCTCCGCGACCTTGTTTACCGCGTCGTTGACCGCGGCGGCGACGAGGTCCTCGGCCATCTCCGGGTCGTCGGCGAACAGCTTGCGGTCGATCTGCACGCGGCGCACCTCGTGCGCGCCGGTCATCAGCACCGTCACCAGGCCGCCGCCGGCGCTGCCGGTGACCTCCATCCTGGCGATCTCCTCCTGCGCGCGCTTCATGTCTTCCTGCATGCGCTGGGCCTGCTGCATCAGCTGACCGATCTGGCCTCTCATGGCATTGCTCCGATTACTGTTCGATGGGTTTGACCGACTGCGGCACCACGCGGGCGCCGAATTCGCGCTTGAGGGACTGCACCAGCGGGTCCTCCTCGATCGCCTGCTCGGCGGCGCCCTGCGCGCTCTCGCGCGCCGATGCGGCCCGCGCGGCCGGCGTCTGCGCCGCACTCTGGCTGTCGCTGACGAAACGCAGCTTGATGCGCTCGCCCAGCGCCTGGCCGATGCGTTCCTCCATCTGGCTGACCATCGGCTCCACGGCCAGGTGCATGTGGGCCGGCTGCAGGGCCAGCACCAGGGTGTGACCGTCGCGTTCGCGCAAGGCCGCGTTCTGCGCGAGCTGGCCCAGCGGGCCGCGCAGGTTGGCCTGTTCGATCAGCGATTCCCAGTGCGGCAGGCCGCGCGCGTCGCTCGGCACGGACGCGCGCGCGGGCGGTGTCGTGGGTGCCGGGCGGGAGGGGGCCGCGGGCGCCGGCGAGGTCGGTGCCGATGGCTGCTGGACTGCCGCCGGCGCGGCACGCGGCGGCGCGACGGGACGCGCCACGCGCTCCGCCGGTGCCTCGCCGGCGTCGGCCGGGCGGAACGCCAGCATGCGCAGCAGCGCCATCTCGAAGCCGGTGCGCGCATCCGGTGCCAGCGCAAGGTCGCGGCGGCCGCTGGTGGCGATCTGGTAGTACAGCTGCACGTCCTCCGGCTGCAGCCGTCCGGCCAGCGCAGCCAGCGCCTCCTCGTCGCCGTCGTCCTCGCCGCGGTAGCCGGGCACCAGCTGGATCAGCTGGACCCGGTGCAGGGTCGCGGCCAGGTCGTCGAGCACGCCGCCGAAGTCGGGCGAGAACGAGGCGATCCGGTCGCACTCGGCCATCAGCCGCGCGCCGTCGCCGTCGGCCAGCGCGTCGAGCACGCCCAGCACCTGGCCGCGCGCCACGCTGCCGAGCATGGCGCGTACCTCGTCGGCCTTCAGCACGCCGCCGCCGTAGGCGATCGCCTGATCCAGCAGCGACAGACCGTCGCGCAGCGAACCGTCGGCGCCCCGGGCCAGTTCGGCGATGGCCGCGTCCTCGTAGGCGATCTGCTCGGCATCCAGGATGTGCCGCATCTGCCCGGCGATCTGCTCGGGCAGCAGGCGCTTGAGGTTGAACTTCAGGCAGCGCGAGAGCACGGTCACCGGCAGCTTCTGCGGGTCGGTGGTCGCGAGCAGGAACTTCACGTGCGGCGGCGGCTCCTCCAGCGTCTTCAGCAGCGCGTTGAAGGCCGGCTTGGAGAGCATGTGCACCTCGTCCACCAGGTACACCTTGAAGCGGCCGCGCGCCGGCGCGTACTGCGCGTTCTCGATCACCTCGCGCACGTCGTCCACGCCGGTGTTGCTGGCCGCATCGATCTCCAGCAGGTCCACGAAGCGGCCGGCGTCCACCGCCGTGCAGACCGCGCACTCGCCGCAGGGGTCGGCCGACTCGCCACGCTCGCAGTTGAGCGACTTGGCGAAGATGCGCGCGATGGTGGTCTTGCCCACGCCGCGGGTGCCGGTGAACAGGTAGGCGTGGTGCATGCGCCCGGTGTCGAGCGCGTTGGTCAGCGCGCGCACCACGTGTTCCTGCCCGACAAGCTCGACGAACTTGCGCGGGCGCCACTTGCGGGCGAGGACCTGATAGGACATGCGTTGGAGCCTGTGTGCGGGCGTGGGCCGTGAGCCCCTCGGTCAGCACTACTTAGGGGCGAGGGCCGATTGTGCCAAGTCGACGCCGGCAAGTCAGTAAAGGGGCCGGACCGTCGCGGGCTTGGCTCCTCATCCGTGCTTCGCACCGGCGGGGAGAAGAAGCGAACGCGTCGGGCGCCGATGCCGGATCGCGGGTCCCAGATGGCGGCGGCCCCGCCAGCCGCACCCCGGCACCCGAATCATCCACTACCGTTGCTTCCTTCCGGACCTGGCGGGGTTTGCGGACTATCGTCGCGGGGGGACCGACGGGGCCACCATGGACTTGCTCGAGCTGCCTGACCTGCGGGCCAGGCACGCTTCTTTCAACTGGCGGAGAGGGCGGGATTCGAACCCGCGATACGGGGATAAGCCGTATACACACTTTCCAGGCGTGCTCCTTCAACCACTCGGACACCTCTCCGGGTCTTCCCTGCCAGGCCGCTCCGGGCCGGCAAAGAAGCGGAAGCATAGCCTCAGCCATGCCGGGACACAACAGCGGACGCGTCGCGTAGGCGTGCGCCGTGCAATCGGCCGCCCGGCTCGATGGCACGGCCAGCCGCGCGGGAGGCGTCCCTGCGGGGGCTACCCGGCGTGTGGGTGTGGCGGCGCGGGCGGCGGCAACGGCACGCGTTCCCCGGATCGTGCGATCACGTAGCCTCGCTGGGCGAGCTTTGCGCCGTCATCGACGCTGCCGTAGTGATACAGCACCATGCGCCGACGCTGCTCGGGCGCGTACTCGCGCTCGATGTCTTCGATACCGCTGTGGGACGGGTTGCCGACCAGCGTGCAGTCGTGGAACACGCGCTCGTCCGTTGCCGCGTAGCGCGCCAGCACTTCGGGAACGGGTCGCGTGTCGCCGGTGAACGCGAAGCTGCCGGCCAAGGCGATCCCGTAGGAAGTTTCCGGGCGATGATGGCGGGTCGGAAACACGTCGAACCACCAGCCGTTCAGCCAGAACCCACGCGTGCACGGCACCAGCCGGAACGCCTCCCAATAGTTGACCCCGCCCTCGGCCAGCACCCCTGGATAGTCGGCGACCCGCGTGTGCAGCCAGGGCACCAGCGTCGTATGCACGAACACCCGCACCGTGCCGCGCAGCGCCTCGTCGAACCACAGCCGCGTGAACAGCCGCTCCATGCCGCCGACGTGGTCCAGATGGGTGTGGGTGATGTAGATCGCGCGCGGCAGCCCGCCGTAGGCGGCGCGATAGCGGTCGAGCGTGTCGGGCCCGCAATCGATCAGCAGCAACGGCTCGCCGTCCCGCTCCAGTACGGCGGCCGACGAACCGAGCTCCGCCGCGTGCGCGGCGCCGACACCGAGGAAATGCAGCGACCAGCTCATGCGCCCATCGTCCGTTCGTAGCCGTAGAGCAGCGGCTGCCAGATCGCCGCCTCGAAGTCCGGAATGCGCTCGGCCCCGCCGAGCTTGCGCAGCGACCGGTGCAGGCGCGACAGGTTGGCCAGTCGCCAGCCCTCGCCCGGCGCGCGCAGCTCGCCGCGGTCGAAATCGATCAGGTACAGCGCCTCGGCCGTCACCAGCACGTTGTGCGCGTTGAGGTCGGCATGCCGGATGCCCTCGCGGTGGAAGCGCGCCACCAGCGCGCCGGTCTCGCGTGCCAGGTCGGCGTCCAGCCGCCCCGTGGCCAGGCATTGGGCCAGCGTCTGTGCCCCGGCGATCTGCCGGGTGATCAGGTCGGCCGTGTAGAAAAGGCCGTGGCGCCGGTAGCACGCCGCCAGCGGCTGCGGGGCCGGCAAGCCGAGCGCCACGGCGTGCGCCAACAGGCGGAACTCGGCGAAGCTGCGCGTCCGGGAGGCGCCGGTCCACAGGTAGCGGTCGCGGTTGAACCTGGCCACCAGCCCGCCGCGACGGTAATGCCGCAGCACCCCCGTGCCCGCCGGCGTATCGACCACCGCCACGCCACCGCGACCGCCTGCCTGCGCTCGCAAGGCGCCGCGCGCGCGCCAGAAGTCGGGCTCGAACCAGCGCGTATCCACCGTCGCCGGCAACGAGGCGAGGGACAGCACGGTACCGCCCGCTTCCTCGCGGATCTGCTCCTGCTTCATCATGGGCGGCCGAAGGAGAGGTTCATGTCGAACGATTCTAGCCCAAGCCCCCTGCCCGCCCCCGCCTCGCTGTGCCTGCTGCGCACCTCCGCGATCGGCGACGTGACTCACGTGGTGCCGCTGGTGCGCACCCTGCAGCGGGCCTGGCCGGAAACCGCGCTGACGTGGGTGGTGGGCAAGCTCGAGCGCAAGCTGGTCGGCGACATCGCGGGCGTGGAGTTCGTGACCTTCGACAAGGCGGCCGGCTGGGCCGGCATGCGCGCGGTGTGGAACGCACTGCGCGGTCGGCGTTTCGATGCATTGCTGCAGATGCAGGTGGCGCTCCGCGCGAACCTGTTGAGCCTGGGCATCCGCGCACGCCGGCGCGTCGGCTACGATCGCGCCCGCGCCAAGGACCTGCACGGCCTGGTGGTCGACGAGCGCATTCCCGCGCGCACCGGCGAGCACGTGCTGGACGCCATCGGCAGCTTCTGCGAGCCGCTCGGCCTGAAGCAGACGCAGGTGCGCTGGGACATTCCGATCCCCGAGGAGGCGCACGCCTGGGCCGCAGCGCAGTTGCCGGGCGACATGCCGACGCTGCTGGTCAGCCCGACCTCCAGCCATGCGCTGCGCAACTGGCAACCGGAACGCTACGCCGCGGTGATCGACCACGCGTCGGCGCGTGGCTGGCGGGTGGCGCTGGTCGGCGGCCCCTCGCCCGGCGAGCGCAGCATGGCCGACGCGGTCCTCGCCGCATGCAAGCGCCAGCCGCTGGACCTCACCGGCAAGGACACGCTCAAGCGCCTGCTGGCGATGCTCGAACACGCGGACCTGCTGCTCACGCCCGACTCCGGTCCGATGCACATGGCCAATGCGGTCGGCGCCAAGGTGCTCGGATTGCACGCGGCCAGCAATCCGGCACGCTCCGGCCCCTACTCGGACCGCAGCTGGTGCGTGGACAGGTACGACGAGGCGGCCCGGCGCTACCTGGGCAAGCCGGCCAGCGAGATCCCCTGGGGCACCAAGATCGAACGCCCCGGGGTGATGGAGCTGATCACGGTCGACGACGTGATCGAGCGGTTCGAGGCCTTCGCCTCGTCGCACACCCTGGCCTGAGGGGCTGCCCTCTCGCCGCGGAGAAGGGTTGGAGTGAAGGTCCGGATGGCCGCGGCTTCTCGCCTTTCCCCGCACCCTCACCCGGAGGGAGGGGGATTTACGGTCGTGGAGCCTGAGGAAGCGTTTCGACTTCGCCGTGCCTGCGCTCAGCACGAACGGCGACAAGCAACCGTTTGCCCCGCACGCAACCGTTCGTCCTGGACGTAGGCGCGCAACGCCGGAGTCTGACGGCCGCGCCCTGCAGGACGGGGGCCGCGGATCTGGTGCGCGCGGCTCACGCGCCCGGCGCGCGATAGTCCTGGTACGACTTCTCCTCGACCAGCTGCGAGCCGAGCTTGAGGTTGATCTCGCGCTTGACCGCCGCGCGCTCGTCGTTGCGGAAGTACACCGACCGGGCCAGTTCGACGAACTCGGCGTCGAAGGCCTGTGCCTTCTCCTTCAGGCGGATGCGGTCCTCGATGTCCCACAGCGCCTCGTTGACGGCGAGCAGGCGCGCGCGCTCGTCGCCGATGTCGGTGTGCGAGGCCGGATCGTTCGACCAGGTGGCGTTGAGCAGGTCCAGCTCGGTGCGCACGTTGGCGAGCTTGGCGGGGTCGCTGATCTGGCGCGACTTGATCTCCAGGATGGTGATCTTGTCGATCAGCTCGCCGTAGGAGACGGGCACTTGGATGAGGCTCATGGGGACTCCGGGAATCAGGGGTAATCGACCACGTCGGCCAGCCACGGATGCGCGGCGGCGGCGAAGGCGCGCCGGCGCTGCAGCTCGCAGACGGTGCGGACATCGCCGTCCATCGCGCGGTCGCGATGCATGAAGGCGACGTGCTCGCGCAGCAGCGCGTGGGCGGCCTGCACGGCGGTGCCGGCGTGGAATTCGTCGCTCGCGGCCAGCGCGGCCATCAGCTGGCGCACTTCCTGCTCGAACTGCGCATGGTGCGGATGGCCTTCGCGCGGCGCATTGCCGATCTTGGCCGCAAGCGCCTGCCAGTCGCCGCGCGCGGCCAGCCGCCGCGCGGCGTTGAGCATCTCGCGGCGGTAGTCCAGCGCCTGTGCGGCGGTATAGAGCTCCAGCGCCAGCACGTCGGCCAGGTCCTCCATCATGTCGAGCACGTGGCGCGCCTCGTTGGCGCCCATCGAGACGTGGTCCTCGGCATTCGCGCTGGTCGGGATGGAGTACACGCTGGCCGGATGCGCGCGGGTGGCCAGGTCGTTGACCAGCGCCGCGGCGGTGTACTGCACGATCATGAAGCCCGAGTCGGTGCCGTCCTCGTTGCCGGTGAGGAAGGCCGGCAGGCCGTCGTTGGTCGCCGGATCCACCAGCTTGTTGAGGCGGCGCTCGGAGATCGAGGCCAGTACCGGGATCGCCGCCTTCACGTAGCTCATCGCCAGCGCCAGCGGCATGCCGTGGAAGTGGCCGGCCGATATCACCTGTTCCTCGATGTGCCGTGCGGTCTCCGCGTCCGGGAAGATCAGCGGGTTGTCGGTGACCGCGTTGAGCTCGATGTCGATCACGCGGCAGGCCTGCGCCCAGGCGTCGCGCACCGCGCCGTGCACCTGCGGCATGCAGCGCAGGCAGTAGGCGTCCTGCGGCTGGTGCTTCTTGCCGCCTTTGAACGGCAGAAAGCGCTGGTAGAACGCTTCGCGGCCGTGGCGCTGGTTGGCCGGCACCCAGTCCCAGCCGATGTCGAAGGACAGCGCCTGGTCTTCGGGCCGCTCCCAGGACTCGGCGGTCCACGGCTTGAAGCGCGGCACCAGGTGGTAGGGGATGTCCAGCAGCGAGGAGCCGGCCAGCAGTTCGCGCACGTGGCCCGCGGTCTCGACCTGGCCCGGATGCGGGCGCAGCGCGTGCACCTCGGGCCGCAGCGCGCCGCTGCGTCCGGCGAAGGCGTCCAGCGTCATCGCCGCGGCGAGGTCGGCCACGCCCAGCAGGTATTCTAGCTCGTCCAGCGCCAGCGCCGCGGTGGCCAGCATCTGCGCGGTGCCGTTGTTGAGCGCCAGGCCTTCCTTGAAGGACAGCCGGATCGGCTCCAGGCCCGCGCGCCGGAGCGCCTCGGCACCGCTCAGGCGCTCGCCTTCGAAGAAGGCCTCGCCGCCGCCCAGCAGCACGATCGCCAGGTGCGAGAGCGGCGCCAGGTCGCCGCTGGCGCCCACCGAACCCTTTTCCGGCACCACCGGCACCACGCCGCGGTTGAGCATCGCGGTGAGCGCCTCGAGCGTGGACACGCGGATGCCGGAGTGGCCACGCATCAGCGTGTTGATGCGGATCACCAGCATCGCCCGCACCACTTCCGGCGCGAACGGTTTGCCCACGCAGACCGCGTGGGTGACGATCAGGTTGTGCTGCAGCTCCTCCATCAGGCTGGCGCCGCCGCGTTGGGGATTCCGTGGATCGTTGCCGCAGGCGACCAGCTCGTCGCGCAGGCGGTGGCCGCCCAGCAGCTTGTCCGCGTTGCTGCCGAAGCCGGTGGTGACGCCGTAGGTCGGCTCGCCGCAGTTGACCTTCTCGGCCAGGAAGTCGGCGGCATGCTGCACGTGGCCGAGCTGCCGGGGGTCCAGCGCCACCTGGGCGCCGTGGCGCGCCACCGCGACCAGCTGGGCGCGGGTGAGGCTGTTGCCGTCGAGCACGATGGGATTCTGCTTGTTCACGCTGGCCTCGCTTGCCGGATTCTCTCGCCGTCCGCCCGCAGGCGGTCAGCCCATCGCCGCCGCCTGTTCCAGTTCCACCCGCAGCGCCTTGACCAGCTCGCCGCGCGCCACCTCGAACTGGTCGCCGCGACGCAGGTCCTTGACGGTCACCACGCCCTTGGCCTGCTCCTCTTCGCCCAGCACGAGAACGAAACGGATGCCGGCGCGGTCGGCGTACTTGAACTGCCTGCCGAGCTTGCCGCTTTCCAGCACCACCTCGGTGGCGATGCCGGCCGAGCGCAACTCGCCGGCGATGGCCAGATAGGCTGGCAGCTGCACCGGATCCATCTGCGTCACGAGCACGTCGACGGTGCTGCACGCGGCGCCGAGCAGGCCGGCGTCGCGCAGCTGCCAGAACAGTCGGGTCAGGCCGATCGAGATGCCCACGCCCGGCAGCTTGGACTTGGTGTACTGGCTGGCCAGGTTCTCGTAGCGTCCACCGGAGCAGATCGAACCGATCTGCGGGTGGTCGTTGAGCGTGGTCTCGTAGACGGTGCCGGTGTAGTAGTCCAGGCCGCGCGCGATCGAAAGGTTCAGCGCGAAGTGCGATTCGGGCACGCCGAAGTCGCGGATCAGGCCGAGCACCTCCTTCAGCTCCGCCCGGCCCTGCTCCAGCGCCTCGGGCCCGCTGCCCAGCGCGTCGAGCCTGGCGAAGGCATCGGCCAGCGAGGTCGAGCGCACCTGCACGAAATCCAGAATCTTGCCGACCACCTCGGCGGACAGGCCGAAGCCCTCGCCGGTCAGCGTGTCGCGCACGTAGTCGGCGCCGCGCTTGTCGAGCTTGTCCACCTCGCGCAGCACCAGCATCTGCTGCCCCGGGTCGGTCACGCCCAGGCTCTCGAAGTAGCCGCGCATCAGCTTGCGGTTGTTGAGCTGGATGGTGAACGCGCCGATGTCCAGCTCGCGGAACACGCTGTAGATCACCGCCGGCAGTTCGGCGTCGTAGCGGATCGACAGGCTGTCCTTGCCGATCACGTCGATGTCGCACTGGTAGAACTCGCGGAAGCGCCCGCGCTGTGCGCGCTCGCCGCGGTACACGCGCTGCATCTGGTAGCGGCGGAACGGGAACGAAAGGTCGTGCTCGTGCTCGGCCACGTAGCGCGCCAGCGGCACGGTGAGGTCGAAGCGCAGCGCCAGCTCAGGCGTGCCCTCCTTGGCCAGCGCACCGGTGGATTGCACGAAGTACACCTGCCGTTCGGTTTCGCCGCCGGTCTTGGTCAGCAGCACGTCGGAGTACTCGATCACCGGCGTCTCCACCGGCAGGAAACCGAAGCGCTCGAAGTTGCGGCGGATGGTGTCGAGCATGCGCTGGAACGCGATCTGGTCCAGCGGCAGCAGCTCTAGCACGCCGGGCATGGTGCGGGCCGGGGTAAGCGCCATGGAATCCTCTGCTTGCGGGGTATACGGTAGCGGCGGCGAGGAGCCGCGCGACGGCAGCCGCCTAGGTTAGCAGATGGCCGCCGTGCGCCCGGCCCGCTTGCGGGAAAATTTGTCGATGGGATGTTGCCAAGCCTGCCGCGGCTCACTAAGATACGCGGCTCCACGGGGTGTAGCTCAGCCTGGTAGAGCGCTACGTTCGGGACGTAGAAGTCGCATGTTCGAATCATGTCACCCCGACCAAGAACACGAAGAAGGCCACCGCTAGCGGTGGCCTTCTTCGTTTGGGTGCTCTTCAACCGGCCAATGCCACCAGCTGCCGCATCTCTTCCGGGTCGAACCCCGCCTCCTGCCTGGCCGGGTGGTTGAACGGCCCGCGCAGGCCACCGCCCATGTAGTCGCGCAGCAGGCCCACGAAGGTCGCGCGCGGTTCCAGCCCGTCGCGCTCGCAGCACCAGCGGAACCAGCGCGTGCCGGCCGCCACGTGGGCGACCTCCTCGCGCAGGATCACCTCCAGGATGGCGACGGTGCGCACGTCACCGACGCCGCGCAGGCGCTCGATCATGCCCGGGGTCACGTCCAGCCCGCGCGCCTCCAGCACGCGTGGCACCAGTGCCATGCGGGCGAGGTCGCTGTGTGCGGTCTTCTCGGCCATCTCCCACAGGCCGTTGTGGGCGTCGAAGTCGCCGTAGGCGTGGCCCAGTTCCGCCAGCCGATCCTGCAGCATGGCGAAATGGCGCGCCTCGTCGTGGGCGCAGCTGGCCCAGTCGCGGTAGTAGTCCTCGGGAAAGCCGCGGAAACGGTACACCGCATCCCAGGCCAGGTTGATCGCGTTGAACTCGATGTGCGCGATGGCGTGCACCAGCGCCGCTCGGCCTGCCGGCGTGCCGAGCCCTCGCTGTGGAACCTGACGCGCCTCCACCAGGCGCGGCCGCGCTGGCCGGCCGGGCGGCCCCATCGGGACGGGCGGCGGCGCCGCGTGGTCGGGGCGCAACTCGCCCGCCTGCAGCGCCTGCCAGGTTTCGTGGGTCAGACGCAGCTTGTCGGCCGGATCGCTGGCCTCCAGACAGCGCCGGGCCGCATGGTGCAGGTCGTTCATGGTGCGGATTCTACGCCCCGAGGGCGAGCGACCGCGTTGCGGCCGGCACGGGCGCCGCGCATAGTGGCGCCCTCACCCTGGGAGCGACCGGACATGGCCGGACTGCATGCCATCGAGATCAAGGCGTTCGTGCCGGCGCGCGACTATGACCTGTCGCGGCGCTTCTATGCGGACCTGGGTTTCGAGGAGCGCTCGGATTTCGAGGGCATCGCCTACTTCGCGCTCGGCGAGTGCAGCTTCCTGCTGCAGCGGTTCTACCAGGAGGCGCACGCCGGCAACTTCATGATGCACCTGCTCGTGGACGACGCGGACGCCTGGCACCGACGGCTGTCCACGCTCGACATCGTCGGTCGCTACCGCGATCACGGCGTGCGCATGACCGCGCCCGCGGACCGCCCCTGGCGCATGCGCGACTTCCACCTGATCGATCCGTCCGGCGTGTTGTGGCGCATCGGCCACAACATCGGGTGACGCATCAGGCGCTGCGGCGCGCCGCCTTGGCGTCGTCGGAGCGCAGCATCTCGATCTGCTGCAGGTAGTCGCGGTCCAGGCCGGTAACGTATTCGCCCGAGAAGCAGGAGGTGTCGAACTGCCTCAGATCCTCGTTGCCGTCCTGCACCGCCCAGACCAGGTCGTCCAGGTCCTGGTAGATCAGCCAGTCGGCACCGAGCAGTTGCTCGACTTCCCTTTCGCTCTTGCCGGCGGCGATCAGTTCGCTGGCCGAGGGCATGTCGATGCCGTAGACGTTCGGGTAGCGCACCGGCGGCGCGGCGGAGGCGAAGTACACCTTCCTCGCCCCCGCATCGCGCGCCATCTGGATGATCTGCTTGGACGTGGTGCCGCGCACGATGGAGTCGTCGACCAGCAGCACGGTCTTGTTGCGGAACTCCAGGTCGATGGCGTTCAGCTTGCGGCGCACCGATTTCACGCGGTCGCCCTGCCCGGGCATGATGAAGGTGCGGCCGACGTAGCGGTTCTTGACGAAGCCCTCGCGGAACGGCACGCCGAGCGCGTTGGCCAGCGAGCTGGCGGCGGTGCGCGCGGTGTCGGGGATCGGGATGACCGCGTCGATGCCATGGTCGGGCCGCTCGCGCAGGATCTTCTGCGCCAGCTTCTCGCCCATGCGCAGGCGCGCCTTGTAGACCGACACATCCTCGATCATCGAGTCGGGGCGCGCCAGGTACACGTACTCGAAGATGCACGGCGCGTGCACCGCGCCCTCGGCGCAGCGGCGCGCGTGCAGCTGGCCGTCCGCGGTGATGTATACCGCCTCGCCCGGCGCGACATCGCGGATGCGCTTGAAGCCGAGCACGTCGAACGCCACCGACTCCGAGGCGACCGCGTACTCGCGGCCCTCCGGCGTCACCCGCTCGCCGAGCACCAGCGGCCGGATCCCGTGCGGATCGCGGAAGGCGACCAGACCGTAGCCCTGGATCAGCGCCAGGCAGGCGTAGCCGCCGCGCGCGCGCGCGTGCACGCCGGCCACCGCCTTGAAGATGTGGTCGGGTGTCAGTGCCATCCGGTCCTGGATCTGCAGCTCGTGCGCCAGCACGTTGAGCAGCACTTCCGAATCCGAATCGGTGTTGATGTGCCGGCGGTCGTCCTCGAACATCTCGCGGCGCAGCGCCTCGGTGTTGACCAGGTTGCCGTTGTGCGCAAAGGCGATGCCGTAGGGCGAGTTCACGTAGAACGGCTGCGCCTCGTCGGCGTTGTCCGACCCGGCGGTCGGGTAGCGGCAGTGGCCGATCCCGATGCGGCCGCGCAGGCGGCTCATCGAGGCCTGGCCGAACACGTCGCGCACCAGGCCGTTGCCCTTGTGCAGGCGCAGGTGCGCACCATCGACGGTGACGATGCCGGCCGCGTCCTGGCCGCGGTGCTGCAGCACCGTGAGTCCGTCATAAAGGGCCGATGCCACTTCCGTGGTACCGACGATGCCGATGATTCCGCACATGATGGTTGCCTGTGTTCAGGTGATCGTGGCCGCATGCGCGGCCGGTGGAACAGTCTGCGCCGGTGCCGGTGAACCGGCCGGGAGTCCCGGCAGCCCGGCGGGGAGCTGCGGCAGCGTGCCCGGCGGACGCAGGTAGCGGCGCACGCTCTGCGGCACCCGCTCGCCCAGCCATCCGGCGGCGCCCTGGAACTGCGGCAGCAGGACCGAATCCCGCCAGCCGGTCTCGTGCGTGACCGCGGTGAACCCGGCCAGGAACACCACCAGGGTTACGAGCAGCACCCCGCGGACGAAACCGAACAGCATGCCCAGCAGCCGGTCCAGCCCGCCCAGACCGATGCCGGAGATCAGCCGCCGCGCGAGGAACCGCAGCAGCGCGCCCAGCGCCAGCACCGCCACGAAGCACAGGCCGTAGCCGAGCACGATGCGCGCCTCCGGCAGCGACACGCTGTGCTCGAACCGTGCCGCGACCAGCGGGCCGAAGGTCCACGCCACCCAGAACGCGGCGATCCAGCCGGCCAGCGCCAGCACCTCCGACACCAGCCCACGCCACAGCCCGACCAGGACGGACAGGGCCAGCACGCCGAGGATGGTGTAGTCGACCCAGTTCATTGCTGCCGCTCGCGTCCGCGCCTTACGGCACGTTCACCACGTTGCCCGCCAGGCCCAGCTTCGCCTTGATTTCGTCGCGCACGCGTTCAGCGTCGGCGCGCTGCGTCTGCGGACCGGCGCGCACGCGCCAAAGGGTACGCCCGCTCGCCCTGACCGAGTCGGTGAAGCCGTCGAAGCCGGCCGCGCGCAGCTTGTCGCGCAGCGCGTTGGCATCGGCCTGGCTGCCCATCGCCGCCACCTGCACAGCGAAGCCGCCGGCGCGTGCCCGCGCCGAGGACGGTGCTGCCGCCACGTCACCATGTTGGTCGCTGGCGCCGCTTTCAAGGTGCGCCGGCGCGCCGGGGATGCTCTGGGTGATCTTCAGCCGCGCGGCCTCGGCCGCGGTGCGCGAGGCGAACGGGCCGGCCGTGACCAGGGTCAGGGTCTTGCCGCCCTGGCTGATCGGTTGTCCGGCGACCGGATAGCCGAGCGCGCGCACCTTCTGGATCAGTCGCTGCGCGCCGGCACTGGAGTACGCGCTGAGGTTGAGGGTGTAGCTGCCGCGCGCAGCGGTGCCGGCGCCCTCGACCGGGGTGGCCGCAGCGGCCTGCGTCCGGGGCTGGTCCGGAGCGGCCGCGGCGGACGACGCCGGCGTGGGTTCCTTGCCTGGTGCCGGCTCGGCGACGGGCGGCGCGGCTGCCGCCTCGGTTTCCACGTCACGCGGCCGGCGCGACGCGATGTCGACCGTGGCCAGCCCGTCCGACGGTGCCCCGGCGGACCGGGCCGGGGCCGGGATCACCGGCGCGCTGCTGGCGCCGGCCGCGGGCACCTGGGGATCCAGGCTCATCGTGCGTGTCTGCAGTTCGCGATCGGGCGCCGGCGGAATCGCCAGGCTCACCGCCTGGTCGCCGCCGGCGGGCGGCGTGCTGGAGAAGAACATCGGCACGAACAGCACCGCCAGTGCGATCAGCACGGCGGCACCCAGCAGGCGTGTTTTCAAGACGGGAACTCCAAGGCGGCTCGGCACGCAACACCGGGATTATAACCGCGCGGCCCGGCCGGACGGTCCGCTCACGCGTGCGGTTCAGCCAGCACCGTCCCCGCCACGAAGAACGAACCGAACGCCAGGATGCCGTCACCGGGCCGCGCCTGCGCCCGTGCCGCCGCCAGGGCCAATGCCACGTTTGCGTGCGCATCGGACACGGCCTGCGGCAGCGTCTGTCGCAGGGCCGCCGCCAGCGCGCCAACCGGCAGCCCGCGGGGCGAGTCGTGATCCAGCCCGGCCAGGTGCCAATGGTGAACGTGCGGGCCGAGCGCCTGCAACACGCCGGCCACGTCCTTGTCAGCCAGCGCACCGTAGACCGCGTGCACCCTCGCGTAGCGCCGCTGCGCGAGCCATTCGGCGAGCGCGCGCGCCGCCTGCGGGTTGTGCCCCACGTCGATCACCAGCTCCGGGTTGCCGCCGAGCGATTGCAACCGTGCGGGTACCGCCACCGTAGCGAGCCCGTCCGCGGCCGCCTGCCCGAGGGCGAGCGGGGGCGCCAGCGCGCCGCTGACGTCGAGCGCGTGCAGCACGGCCACGGCCGCCGCGGCGTTGGCGTACTGCACGGGCGCGGCCAGTGCCGGATCGGGCAGGTCGAGCGCGGTACCGTCGCGGTGCTGCCAGCGCCAGCCCTGCGCGTGGCGCTCCACGCGAAAATCGCGCCCCGCCCGTTCCACCTGCGCACCGCACGTGGCCAGCGCGTCGAGCAGGCCGGCGGGCGGCTGAAGTTCGCCGAGGATCGCCGGCCGCCCGCGCCGCGCGATGCCCGCTTTCTCGCGACCGATACTGTCGCGATCGTTGCCGAGCCAGTCCATGTGGTCCATGTCCACGGTAGTGACGACCACGGCATCGGCATCGACGATGTTCACGGCATCCAGCCGGCCGCCCAGGCCGACTTCCAGCACCGCCACGTCCAGGTCGGCGCGCGCGAACAGGTCCAGCGCCGCCAGCGTGCCGAACTCGAAATAGGTCAACGGCAGCGCGCCGCGCGCGATCTCGATGCGCTCGAACGAAGCGACCAGTGCGGCATCGTCCGCCTCGCGCCCCTCGATGCGCACGCGCTCGTTGTAGCGCAGCAGATGCGGCGACGTGTAGCAACCGACCCGGCGCCCCCCTGCGCGCAGCATCGCCTCGAGCAGCGCCACGGTCGATCCCTTGCCGTTGGTGCCGCCGACGGTGATCACCCGCCGCGCCGGGGCCGGCGCCCCCATTCGCTGCCACACCTCGCGTACCCGCTCCAGGCCCAGCTCGATGCTGCGTGGATTGACGCCTTCCTGATAGGCCAGCCATTCGGCGAGCGTGCGCGGCATGGAAATCCCTCGTGACGGAGCGGCGCGCAGCTTAAGGCATCGGGGCGGTGGCTGGTGCGCCTACCGCCGAGGCCGGTCTTGCGGGGTTCCCGCGCCACGGCCCGCTGCCGCCGCCGCATGCTCGGCAGGAGCGCGCTTGCCCGCGAGGCTTTTGCTCCTTTCTTTGCCCGCTTCGCGGAAGGCTTGCTTGCGGAGGGTCTCGTTCTTCCGTGCCTTGCCGCGACCGGGGTGCTCGCGGAGAGTGTCGTTCTTCCATGATCTTGCCGATCGCGGCAGCGTCGCAGAAGAACGACACGCCCCAGCAAGCCCCCAGCGGAGCGAAAAAGAGCAGCAGCCGCGAGCGAGCTCGCTCCTACCAACCCGACGGCGCCAGCCAGCCCCGGGTTGCGGCAGTGGCGCACCCGCCGCAGCCGACATGCGCCAAGCCGCAACGCTGCGCGAGTAAGCGAGCAACCACCTAGAGACGCACGCGGCGCAACCGCAACGCGTTCCCCACCACCGACACCGACGACAGGCTCATCGCCACCGCTGCGACCATGGGCGACAGCACCACGCCGAGGAACGGGTACAGCAGGCCCGCCGCCAGGGGCACGCCCACCGCGTTGTAGACGAAGGCGAAGAACAGGTTCTGGCGGATGTTGCGCACGGTGGCCTGGGACAACGCGCGGGCGCGGGCGATCGCGGACAGTTCGCCCCTGACCAGGGTCACCTGGGCGCTCTCCATGGCCACGTCGGTACCGCCGCCCATGGCAATGCCGACGTCGGCCGCTGCCAGGGCCGGGGCATCGTTGATGCCGTCGCCGGCCATGGCCACGCGACGACCCTCGCGCTTGAGGCGCTCGACCACGGCAGCCTTGTCGGTCGGCGAGACATCCGCGTGCACCTCGTCGATGCCCAGCTCGCGCGCGACCGCCTGCGCGGTGGTGGCGTTGTCGCCGGTGAGCATGGCGATGCGCAGGCCCTCCCGGCGCAGGGTGGCGAGCGCGGCCGGGGTGTCGGCCTTGATGCGGTCGGCGACCGCCAGCACGCCGGCCGGTAGGCCATCGACCGCCAGGAACATCACGGTGGCGCCGCCCGCGCGCAAGTGCTCGGCCCGCGACGCGGCCGCGCCGTCCAGCGCGACGCCGAGCGATTCGAGCCACCGGGCATTGCCGAGCGCGAGCGCCCTGCCCTCGACCTGCGCGCGCACGCCACCGCCGGCCTGTGCCCGGAAGCCGCTGGCTGCCGGCACCGCCACGCCGGCCTCTCGCGCCCCGGTGACGATCGCACGCGCCAGCGGGTGCTCGCTGGCCTGCTCCAGCGCCGCGGCGAGCGCCAGCACGCGCTCCTTCGGCAGCTCGCCGAGGGGCATGACCCCACGCAACGCGGGGCGGCCTTCGGTAAGCGTGCCGGTCTTGTCCAGCACCAGGGTGTCCACCCGGTGCAGCGCCTCGATCGCCGCGGCGTCGCGGAACAGCACGCCGGCCTGCGCGCCGCGCCCGCTGGCGACCATGATCGAGATCGGCGTCGCCAGGCCCAGCGCGCAGGGACAGGCGATGATCAGCACCGAAACGGCGGCGATCACCGCGTGCGCCAGCCGCGGCTGTGGCCCGAACAGCATCCACGCGCCAAAGGCGAGGATCGCCACCGCCACCACCGCCGGCACGAACCAGGCGGCCACGCGATCGGCCACGCGTTGCAGCGGCGCACGGCTGCGCTGGGCCTGGGCAACCAGCGCGACGATCTGCGCCAGCATCGTTTCGCCGCCCACCTTGTCCGCCTTCAGCACCAGCGTGCCATCCTGATTGACCGTGCCCGCCGTGAGGCGATCGCCCGCCGCCTTGGCGACCGGCATCGGCTCGCCGGTGAGCATGGATTCATCGACGTGGCTTTCCCCTGCGGTGGCCACGCCATCCACCGGCACCTTTTCGCCGGGGCGCACGCGCAGCAGGTCGCCCACGCGCACCTGCTCCAGCGGCACGTCGTGTTCGTGACCGTGTTCCAGGCGATGCGCGGTCTTCGGCGCCAGCCCGAGCAGGGCCTTCAGCGCCGCGCCGGTACGCCGCCGCGCACGCAGCTCCAGCAGGTCGCCCAACGTGACCAGGGTGACGATCACCGCCGCCGATTCGAAGTACACGCCGACCCGCCCGTGCGCGCGGAACCCGGCCGGGAACAGCCCCGGCAACAGCAGCGCGACCACGCTGTAGAACCAGGCCACGCCGGTACCGAGCGCGATCAGCGTGTACATGTTGGGCGACCAGGGCCTCAGCGAGCGCCAGCCGCGCCGGAAGAACGGCGCCCCGCCCCACAGCACCACCGCGCTGGCCAGCAGTGCCTCGATCCAGCCGGTCGCGCCGACCCAGGTGGCCGGCCAGGCACGGCCCACCGCCTCCGGCCCCATCGCCAGCACCAGCACCGGCAGGGTCGCCGCCACCAGCCAGCCGAACCGCCGCGCCAGGCCGCGCACCTCGCCGTCGCCCTCGTCCTCCGTGCCGGGCATCAACGGCTCCAGCGCCATGCCGCACTTGGGGCAGTCGCCCGGCCCGACCTGCCGCACGTCCGGGTGCATCGGACAGGTGTAGATGGCGCCGGGGCCGGCGGGCGGCGCGGGACGATCGCCGAGGAAGCTCCCCGGCGCGGCGACAAAGCGCTCCCGGCACCGCGCGCTGCAGAAATACCAGGTGCGGCCCGCGTGCTCGGCGCGATGCCGGGCTGCATGTGGATCGACGTCCATGCCGCAGACCGGATCCTTCACCGTGTGCGCCTGCCCGTTCGCCGGCGCCGCGGCTGGACCGTGGCAACAGCCGCCCGCGCTCGGTTCCGGCTCGCCGAGGTCCTCGCGTGGCGAGCCGAGGAATTGCTCCCGGCATCCCGCGCTGCAGAAGTACCAGGTCCACCCGTCGCGTTCGGCCTGGTGCGGCGTGCGGGCCGGATCCACGGCCATGCCGCAAACCGGGTCGCGCGCGCCCGCCGTGGCGGGGTGGTGGCGCCCGCTCATGCCCGTTCCTCGCCGCCCAGCGCGCGCAGGATCGGGCAATCTTCGGGCGCCCCGTGCCCCGGACACGCCTCGACCAGCTCGGCGAGCCCGGCGCGCACGCGCTCCAGTTCGGCGATGCGCGCCTCGATGTCCGCCAGGCGACGCCGGGCGCGCTGCTTGACCGCCTTCACCCCGCGCTGCCCGTCGGCGGAGAGCGCCAGCAGGTCGCGGATCTCCTCCAGGGTGAAGCCCAGGTTCTTGGCGCGCCGGATGAAGCGCAGCCGCGCCACCGTGCCTTCGCCGTAGCTGCGGTAGCCGGAGGGGCGCCGCTGCGGCTCCGGCAGCAGCCCCTCGCGCTCGTAGTAGCGGATGGTGTCGATGGCCACGCCGGCGCGCTTGGCGACGGCACCGATGGTGAGTTGGGGGAGCGCCTGGATGTTCATGGAGCGAGTCTAGACCCCGGACCAAGGTCCAGAGTCAAGGCTGCACGCTTCAAGGTAGGCGGGCTTGTCTGCGACGCCGGCGGCTTCTGCGGCCGGCCCGGGCATCGCGGGCAAGCTCGCTCCTCCCTGTGCGGGTGGGCCCTCAGCGCTTGAGGATGGTGTGGACCCATGCCACGTAGCGGTCGACGAAGCCCTGCAGGAAGGTGCGCGTGCTGTCGACGGTGATCTCGCCCTGCGCGTCCACCGGGCCGTCGTCCTTGAACTGCACGAACACCTCCGGCTGGCCCAGCAAGGGCACATCCAGGTAGGCCAGCGTGTTGCGCAGGTGCTGCTGGGCCAGCGCGCTGCCGGTGGCGCCCACCGACGCGCCGATCACCGCGCCCGGCTTGCCGGCGAAGGCGTTGGTGCCGTACGGGCGCGAGGCAATGTCGATGGCGTTCTTGAGGACGCCGGGCACCGAGCGGTTGTATTCCGGCGTCACGAACAGCAGCGCGTCGCATGCCTGGATCTGCTGCTTCAGTTGCTGCCAGCGTGGCGGGTAGTCGCCGTCCAGATCCTGGTTGTAGGGCGGTAGGTCGCCGATCTCCAGGTGCTCGAACGCCAGTTCCTGCGGCGCGAGCCTTTCGACCGCCCGTGCCAGCCGGCGGTTGTACGAGTCCTTGCGCAGGCTGCCGACCAGCACCGCCACTTTGATGCTCATGGAGCTCTCCGGATTCATGTGGGGATGGAGGCCGGGGCTGATGCGAAGGTGCACACCCTCCTTCGGGGTCAACGGCGGCCGCGATGCGGCGAGCCTGCCGCAGCCGCCGCAAAGGACGTGTGAGCCCCGGGTTGGCACGGAGCCTGCTTGGCAAGCGTTCGGCCCGGAACACCAAAAAAAGGAAGCGGGCAACCGGGCGGTCGCGTACGATCGTCATCACAGCACAGGATCACCGGCCGGACAGCCGGCAGACTGTCCGGGTGGGTAGGGGCCGCAGCCGTGCTAGACACGGCATGTCGCCAAGCGGGGTCAGGGGGATGCGAGCGCTCGCCGCGGGAACAACCAGGAATCTGCGCGCACGCACATGGGTGGGCGTCGCGTGGGTCTTGCTGTGCCTGTGCCTGTCCGCGGCGCATGCCGCCGTACCGCTGGACGGCAGCTGGCGCGAGGTCCGCCCGGGCGATACGCCTGCCGGCGTGCTCAAGGACTACCGCCAGGGACTCCTGATCCCGTTCGAGCCCGGCCTGCCGCACAGCTTTCCGCGCGGGGGGCTGGGCACGTGGGTGGTCCTGCGCCCGCAGCCGCCCTGGGTGGAGGAGGAGCGGGTGCTGTCGATCTTCCCGCCGGCGCCGGGTCGCATCACCGTCTACGACGGCAAGGCCCTGGCGGGCATCCTGGCGCTGGACAGCCTGCCGGGCGCGACGCTGGGGCATGGCCGGCTCGCGTACCGCTACCCGGTCAGCCGGCCCGCCGCCGCCCCCATGCTGCTCAAGCTGGAACCGGTCGAGGGCCCGTCGCGCCCGGTCAGCTTCCATCTCGAAGGACTCACCGCCTTCCTCGCCCACGATGCGCACTGGCTGACCCTGTTCAGCGCCTGCTTCGCGGTGATGCTGACGATGGCGCTGATGGCGCTGTGTTTCGCGCTGATGCTGCGCGACAACACGTTCTCCTGGTATGCCGGCTACATCTTCTGCTACGCGCTGATCCAGAGCCTGCAGACGGGTTTCCTGTTCAGCCCGCTGGAGCTGGGCTGGCTGGCACCTTCCGCGGACCTGCTCGAATCGGCCTCGGTCGCGCTGTCGGTGGCGTTCGCGGCGCTGTTCATGGCCCGCTTCTGCGAGCTGCAGCGTTTCGCCCCGCTGCTGCGTGCGCCCGTGCTGGCACTGGCGATCGGCATGCCGCTGCTGGTGCTCATGCGTACCAGCCCGGTGGGCCTGCTGGTGCAGGTGGCGCAGGCACTGGTCGACCCCTTGCTGATCCTGGCGGCGCTGCTGATGTTCGTGGCGGCGACGGTGGCCGCCGCCCATGGTTCGCGGCACGCCTGGTTCTTCCTGATCGGCTGGACGCCGCTGCTGGCGCTCACCGCGCTGTCCAGCGCCCAGACCAGCGGCACCTTGCCGGGCATGCCCTGGCTCAGCGACGCCAGCGTGGTCGCCGGCGCGTTCGAGGCCATCGTGCTGTCGCTGGGCCTGGGCGACCGCGCGCTCACCATGCGCCGCGACCGCGACCTGGTCCGCCAGTTGGCCGACAACGATTCGCTGACCGGCGTGCTCAACCGCCGCGCCTGGAGCGAAGCGGCGGAGCGCATGCTGGAGGACAGCGCCGGCCGCCCGCTGGCCTTGCTGTTCCTCGACCTGGATCGCTTCAAGCTGCTCAACGACCAGCAGGGCCACCGCGCCGGCGATCGCGCCCTGGTCGAGGTGGCCGAGGCCCTGCGCGCTGAACTGCGCCCCTCCGACCTGCTCGGCCGCTACGGTGGCGAGGAGTTCATCGCCATGCTGGACGGCGTCGTGGAGGAGCAGGCCATGCAGGTGGCGACGCGCCTGTGCCGGCGCGTGCACCGGCTGGAGATCCCGGTCAACGCCGAGTTCATGCTCAGCGTGAGCATCGGCGTGGCCATGCGGGTGTCCGGCGACACCGTCGAGACGCTGATCGAACGCGCTGACCAGGCGATGTACCAGGCCAAGGTGAACGGCCGCAACCAGGCGCGCCTGTTCGAGCGCCAGCGCCACCTGCCCACCCAGGCCTGGCCTCGCGTCGCCGAACTGGACGAGTAAAGCGCCGGCAAACCGGGAGGCCCGCCGAGGACCTGCCGGGTGGCGCGCGCCTACCCGGCCAGGCGGCGCGCCGCGGCGACCACGTCGGCCTCGCCCGGCAACACCAGGAAGGCCGCTCCGGCCAGCGGCGTGAAGGTATCGGCGCCCACCACGCGCTCCAGCGGTGTGGCGCCCAGGCCCGCCTCGACGATCGCGGTGATCACGCCCTCGCCCACGCCCGCGCTCTTGCGGCCTTCGTCCAGCACCAGGATGCGCCTGGCGCTGCGGGCCTGCCGGGCGATGAAGGCGTCGTTGAGCGGTACCAGCCAGCGCAGGTCGACCACGCGCACCCTCCAGCCGAGCTCCGCCTGGATCGTGCGGGCGGCGCGCAACGCCATCGGCACGCCGTTGCCGAAGGTGAAGACCACCAGGTCGTTCGCGTCCTCGCCGTAGACCCGGCCCTCGCCCAGCGGCATCGCCTCGCCCGGCGGCGGATAGGCGAACTGCCACTGGCCGTCGCCGGGCTCGTAGAGATCCTTGGTCATGTACAGCGCGATCGGCTCGAGGAAGGCGCAGACGCGCCCGTCCACCTTCGCCAGCGCGGTCAGCGTGCGCAGCATGGTGGCGGCATCGTCGCCGCGGCTGGGGCAGCCGACCACCAGCCCGGGGATGTCGCGCAACGCGGTGATCGAGTTGTCGTTGTGGAAGTGGCCGCCGAAACCGCGCTGGTAGCCCAGCGAGGCGATGCGCATGACCAGCGGGTTGCGGTACTGGTCGTTGGAGAAGAACTGCAGGCTCGCCGCCTCGCCGCGGATCTGGTCGCCGGCGTTGTGGAAGTAGGCCAGGTACTGGATCTCCGGGATCGGCAGCATGCCCATGTTGGCGTAGCCTTGGGCCAGGCCGAGGATGATCGTCTCGTCCAGTAGCGTGTTGAACACGCGCGCGCCCTTGAAGGTCTTGTACAGGCCCTTGGTGACGGTGTAGACGCCGCCCTTCTGTGCCACGTCCTCGCCGAACAGCAGCGATTCGGGGTACTTCGCCATCACGTCGTGCAGCGCCTGGCCGATCTGGATGGCCAGGTGGCGGGGCGGCTGCCTCTCGGGCAGCTTGTCCTCGCCGCCGAAGGCCTTCACGCGCGCGTCGGCGTAGTCGGCGCGTTCGGCCTCGGCCTTGACCTTGTCCGGGGTGTACGGCGCCAGCGGCGCCATCACGTCCTCGAGGCGCTCCAGCTTGGGCCGGCGGTCGGCCTCCTCGGCAGCGGCGAAGCAGCGCTTGCGGGTCGCCTCGTAGAGGCCGAGCAGCTGGTCCCTGGTGTACAGGCCCGACTCCAGCGCGATCGCGGCCGAGCGCAGCAGCGGATCGCTCGCCTCCACCGCACACAGTTCCTCGATGCTGCGCCACTCGATCTCGAAGTCGGTGCCGGCGTGGCCCATCACGCGCGTGGTCTTCAGGTGCAGGAAGGTCGGGCGGCGGGTGTGGCGACAATGCTCCACGGCGCGCTGCACCTGCGCGTAGCCTTCGGCCAGATCCAGGCCGTCGGCGAAGAAGTAATCGAGGTCGGCGCGGTGGCGGAAGTTGTTCGCCACCCAGCCGGCCGGGGTTTTCACGGAGATGCCGATGCCGTTGTCCTCGCACACGAACAGGACCGGCGCGGGAAGCTTCTGGTAAGCGGTCCACCCCGCGGCGTTGAAGGCGGTCTGCGCGGTGGCATGGTTGGACGAGGCGTCGCCGAAGGAGCAGACGACGATCGAGTCCTCCGGCACCGGCAGGGCATGGCCGATGCGGCGCGCGTGGTCGATGGCGATCGCCGTGCCCAGCGCCTTGGGCAGGTGCGAGGCGATGGTCGAGGTCTGCGGCAGCACCCACAGCGGCTTGGAGCCCCACACCTTGTGGCGCCCGCCCGAGGCCGGGTCTTCCTTGCTGGCGGCGAAGGAAAGCGCCGAATCCATCACCGGGTCCATCCCGGGAAGCTTGCGGAAACGTTCGGCCATGAAGCCGCCGGAACGGTAATGCAGGAAGGCGGGGTCGGTGTGGCGGGTCAGCCGCGCCACCATCGCGTTGCCCTCGTGTCCGGAGGACCCGATCGTGTAGAACACCTTGTTCTGTACACGCAGCACGCGCGCCATGAGGTCGAGATGGCGGCTGATCAGCTGCGACTCGAGCAGTTCGCGAAAGCCCTGCGCATCGAGCGCACTGCCCGGAAGCACCGGCCCGTCGTCGCGCGGCGCGCTACGGACCTCGCCCTCCCACAGCTTCACGAACTCGCTGAAGTTCTGGTCGACGATCTCGGCACGATTGAAGCCCTTGTGGCGGGCGGTGATCGGGAATGGCAGGGACATGGAAGGCATCGATGAAGGTTGTAGGAACCCGTTGATTGTAGGAGCGAGCTTGCTCGCGGTGCGCTTGGGCTCCGATGCTTCCACCAGAGCAGAAGCGTCGCGAGCACGCTCGCCCCTACCGGGAATGCAGCATCGGGGAGTGGCCGGGCTGGGTGCGCACGCGCTCCAGCCAGGCCAGGATGTTGGGGTAGCCGGCCAGATCGAAGCCGCCCTCGCCCGCGCAGTGCGTGTAGGCGTACAGCGCGATGTCGGCCAACCCGTAGCGCTCGCCGACGAACCACTCGCGCCCGGCGAGATGCTGCTCCATTACCGCAAGCACGCCCTTGCCGCGCTCGATCAGCGCCGGCACGTCGGCCTGGCGCGGGTGTTCCGGCGGCAGCCAGCCGCGGATGAAGCGCGCCACCGCGATGCAGGGCTCGTGGCTGTACTGCTCGAAGAACAGCCACTGCAGCGTCTGCGCGCGCAGCCAGGCATCGTCCGGCCAGAACGGCGTGCCCTCGGCGAGAAAGCAGAGGATGGCGTCGGACTCGGCCAGGCGGCGGCCGTCCTCCAGTTCCAGCAGCGGTACCTTGCCGTTGGGGTTCATGGCCAGGAACTGGGGCGTACGCGTGGCGCCGTGCGCGCTGTCGACCTCGACCCAGCGGTAGTCGCGACCGAGCTGGTCGAGCAGCAACTGCAGCTTGTAGCAGTTGCCCGAAGCGCGCATGCCGTAGATCGTGATCATGCTGCCCCTGCCTTCCGGCGCGCCCGCCACTGCTCGCGGGTCTGGGCCCAGATCTCGGTAGGCGAGTCCTCGTAGGGCGCCGGCAGCTTGCCCGGGCCGCGGCAGGTGGAGCCGAGGCGCCTGGCCAGCGCCTGCGAGGGTGTGTTGTCCGGGTGGATCGAGTGAATGACCTCGTCCCAGCCCAGGTTGTCGAACGCCCAGTCGATCGCGGCGGTGGCGCCTTCCAACGCATAGCCCTTGCCCCAGGCGGCGCGCGCCAGGCCCCAGCCGACCTCGGTACCGGGCCAACCGTCCGGAAACCAGGGGCCGAGCCGGCCGACCCACTGGCCGCTGGCCTTCTCGATCACCGAGAACATGGAGAAACCCTGGATCATCCAGGCGCCCGCCGAGGACAGGAAGCCGCGCCACGCCACTGCGCGCGGCTGCTGCCCGCCGATGAAGCGGGCGGCCTCCAGGTCGGCCATGTTCGCCGCGTAGGCATCGAAGTCCTCGATTCGCGGCGGGCGCAGGATCAGGCGGTCGGTTTCGATGCGGATATCCGGAACGTGCAAGGCCTGGCTCCTCTGAAAGCCCCCATCGGGAGAGAGCTGGATCGAGGGCCTGAGGCCTGCCGCAAGTCTTGCCCTTGCGCTACGGCCGAACCCTCATCCGTCGCTTCACGCCACCTTCTCCCGGCGGGAGAAGGAACATCAGAACGCGTTGATGCCGGTCAGCTCGCGCCCGACCACCAGCTGGTGCACCGTCTCGGTGCCCTCGTAGGTGATCACCGATTCGAGGTTCAGCGCATGGCGGATCGCCGCATGCTCGGTGGTGATCCCGGCGCCGCCCAGGATGTCGCGGCACTCGCGGGCGATGTCCAGCGCCATGCGCACGTTGTTCCACTTGGCCAGCGAGACCTGCGTCGGCTGCATGGCGCCGGCGTCCTTCAACCGGCCCAGCTGCAGCGAGAGCAGCTGCGCCGCGGTGATGCGCCGGGCCATGTCGGCCATCTTCAGCTGGATCGCCTGGTTGGCGGCCAGCGGGCGGCCGAACAGGATCCGTTCCTGGGTGTAGTCGAGCACTTCCTTCAGGCACGCCTGCGCCGCGCCGATCGGGCCCCAGGTGATCCCGTAGCGGGCCTGGGTGAGGCAGCCCAGCGGCCCCTTCAGGCCCTTCACGTTGGGCAGGCGGTTGGCTTCGGGCACGCGCACGTTGTCGAAGAACAGCGCGGAGGTGACCGAGGCGCGCAGGCTCATCTTCTTGTGCACCTCCTGCGCGGCGAAGCCCCTGCTGTCGGTCGGCACGATGAAGCCCTGGATGCCGTCCTCGGTCTGCGCCCAGACGATCGCGATGTGCGCCATGTTGCCGTTGGTGATCCACATCTTGGCGCCGTTGAGCACCCAGTCGCCGCCGTCCTTCCGGGCGTTGGTCTTCATGTTGGCCGGGTCGGAGCCGCCGTGCGGCTCGGTCAGGCCGAAGCAGCCGATGATCTCGCCTGCCGCCATCTTGGGCAGGTAGTGCAGCTTCTGCTCCTCGCTGCCGTAGGCGTAGATCGGGTACATGCACAGCGAGCTTTGCACCGAGGCGAAGCTGCGCAGGCCCGAGTCACCGCGTTCCAGCTCCTGGCAGATCAGGCCGTAGCTCACGCCGTTCATACCGGCACAGCCGTACTTTTCCGGAATCGTCGCGCCGAGCAGGCCGAGGTTCGCGATCTCGGGGATCAGCTCCTTCGGGAACCGGCCCTGGTCGAAGCAGTCGCCGATGATCGGCAGCACCTTCTCGTCGACGAAACGGCCGACGGTGTCCTGCACCATGCGCTCCTCGTCGGTGAGCAGCGAGCGGACGTCGTACAGGTCGAGCGGGTCGAGACGGGCGGCCATGCGAAGTTCCGTAGGGAGGGACAAGCCCGGCATTCTAGCGCTGCCGGCGGGGCACGGTCATGCCGGCCCGCCCGGGCCGAGCTTGAATCGGCCGGGCCCGCCCCAACCCTGCGACGCCTTCCCGGGAGAACACATGCTCAAGGGTGTATTGCTCGGCTTCGCCTGCTATGCGGCCTATGCGATCAGCGACGCCTTCGTCAAATCGCTGCACGGCTCGCTGCCGGCCTACGAGGCGGTGTTCTTCGGCGCGGTGCTGGGGCTGGCGGCGATTCCCTTCATCCGCAAGCCGGGCGACCGCTGGCACGAGGTCTTCAGGGCCAGGCGGCCGTCGCTGTGGTGGATCCGCGCCGTGACGGGCGCGGCCAGCAACCTGTCGGCGGTCGTCGCCTTCACCCACCTGCCGATGGCCGAGACCTTCGCACTGATCTTCCTGATGCCGATCTTCGTGACGGTGCTGTCGGTGCTGTTCCTCAAGGAACACGTGGGCTGGCGGCGCTGGTCGGCGGTCGTCGCCGGCTTCGTCGGCGTGCTGGTGGTACTGCGGCCGGGCTTCCGCCACCTGGGCCTGGGCCACTTCGCCGCGATCGCCTGCGGCATGGCGGGGGCGGTGTCGGTCGTGGCGCTGCGCCTGGCCGGCGCGCACGAGAAGCGCGTCAGCCTGTACGGCGCCGGCGTGATCGGTCCGCTGGTGGTCGGCGGCGCGCTGATGCTGCCCTCCTTTGCCTGGCCGACGCTGCAGCAGTGGTGGCTGCTCGCCGGCTACGGCCTGCTCGCCGCACTGGCCGGCGTGCTGCTGATGCTCGCCACCCAGAACGCTCCCGCCAATCGCGTTGCGCCGACCCAGTACAGCCAGATGCTGTGGGCGATCGGCTTCGGCTACTGGCTGTTCGGCGATACGCTGGACTGGCCGATGCTGGTCGGCATCGCGATGATCCTGGGCGCCGGCCTGTTCACGCTGGTGCGCGAGGAGCAAGTGACCGCCTGGTGGCGGCGGGCCCGGCTGGTGCCGTGAGGCCGGGACCGCGCTATCGGCGCCGCCCCAGGTCGGACAGCAGCTCTACCTGCAGTTCCTGGATCCGCACCAGCCGCTCCCACTGGTGCGACAACAGGTGGTCGACCTTCTCGTGCAGGTGGCGGATCTCCAACTCGGCTTTCAGGTTGATCTTGTAGTCGTGCTGCGAGCGCAGGCGGTCCTTCGCCTCCTGCCGGTTCTGGCTCATCATGATCACCGGCGCCTGGATGGCGGCCAGGCACGAAAGCAGCAGGTTGAGGAAGATGTAGGGGTACGGATCCGGCGGGTGGCGCCAGAGCACGAACGAGTTCATGCCCACCCAGGCGAGCAGGAACAGCCCGAAGCAGGCCAGGAACGTCCAGCTGCCGCCGAAAGCCGCGATGCGATCGGCCAGCCGCTCGCCGAAGCTCCACTGGCGATCGAACTCCCGCTCGATATCGGTCGATACCAACTCGTGCTCGCGCAGGCTGCGCAGCACGTCGTTCTCCAGCGAACTGAGCTCGCCCTTCTCCGACTCGAGCAGATCGTGCACGTAGGCCGCCCTGGCCTTGGCCAGATCCGCGCGGCAGACCGGCTGCGCCGGGCGCCAGGCCGGCGCCAGCTTGGTCAGCTCCGCGGCGACCTCCGGACGCACCAGTTCGCCGGGTACCAGTTCCCGTGCCGGAAAGGGCTTGCCGCAGACGGCGCAGGTGCCCATCGTGTGCCTGACCACCGTCGTCCCCTCCGCGTTGCCCACCGCAGCCTAGCACCCGGGCACGGGCGTCAGCGGTTGCTGACCCCGTGCGGCACGTGCCCCGTGGCGACGTGCTTGCGCGCCGACTCGACGTTGGCCGGCGAATCGTCGAAGAAAATGTCGGCGCCGAAGGCGTCGAGGAACGGTCCCTTGTCGCGTCCGCCCAGGAACAGCGCCTCGTCGATGCGCACGCCCCAGCGGCGCAGGGTGAGGATCACCCGCTTGTGCGCGGGCGCGGAGCGGGCGGTGACCAGGGCGGTGCGGATCGGCGAATCCTCCGCCGGGAAAGCGGCCTGCAAGCGGTGCAACGCGGTGAGGAAGCCGCGGAAGGGACCGACCGAGAGCGGCTCCTGCGCCCGCTCGACCTCGCTGCGGTGGAAAGCGTCCAGGCCTTCCTCGCGCGAGACGCGCTCGCCTTCGTCGCCGAAGATCACCGCATCGCCGTCGAAGGCGATACGCAACTGCTCGCTGGCGCGCGGCGGGGCGCTGGACGGCAGGATGGTGGCCGCCGCCACGCCCGCGGCCAGCGCGCGGCCGACGTCCTCGGCATTGGCCGAGAGGAACAGGTCGGCCTTGAACGGCGCGATGTAGTCGGAGGTCGGCGCGCCGCTGGTGAAGGCGGCACGGCTGATCTCCAGGCCGTAGTGCTGGATCGCGTTGAAGATGCGCAGGCCGGTGTCGCCGGAATTGCGCGAGAGCAGGATCACCTCCACCGGCGGCACGTCGCCCGCGAGACGGTTCAGGCCCAGCAGCTTCTGCACCAGCGGGAAGGCGACGCCAGGCTTGAGGATCTCGTTCTCGTGCTCGATCTGGAACGCGCGGTAGGCATCCAGCCCTTCGCGCTCGAACAGCGCGTGGCTGTCGCCGAGGTCGAACAGCGCACGCGAGGAGATCGCCACGACCAGGCGGTTGTCGGTGCTGGCGCGGGGGTCGTGGGCGTTGATCGGGACCGGGTCCATGGGAGAAATCTAGCAAAAGGGGCGAGCGCGGAGGGCGTCGCGAGACGAGGCCGGGCGCATGACGCGGGCAAACCGACCTCGCGTGCTGCCCTCGTGCGGGGAGTACGCTCTCGCCGCACACCCCTGCCCTTCGCCTGCTGCCCTATTCCGCGGCGAACTGCTCGTCCAGGATGCGCTGCTCCAGGTTGTGCTCCGGGTCGAACAGCAGCTTCACGCCACATTCCTCGGCCTGGCACACGTGCACGGTGCGCACGTCGCGGACCTCGTGGAAATCGGCGGTGGCGCTGACCGGACGCTTGCCCGGATCGAGCACGCGCAGGGTCACCTGGGTGCGGTGCGGCAGGATCGCGCCGCGCCAGCGGCGGGGACGGAAGGCGCTGATCGGGGTGAGCGCCAGCACGTTGGCGTCCAGCGGCAGGATCGGGCCGTGCGCGGAGAGGTTGTACGCGGTGGATCCGGCCGGCGTGGCCACCAGGATGCCGTCGCAGACCAGATTGGTCAGCTTGACCTCGCCGTTGAGCTTCACCTCCAGATGCGCGGCCTGGTTGCTCTGGCGCAGCAGCGAGACCTCGTTGAAGGCCAGCGCGAACTGCTCCTGCCCGTCGCCATCGGTGGTACGCATCTGCAGCGGGTACAGCACGGCCGCATGGGCACGCGCGATCCGTCCCGGCAGGTCCTCCAGGTGGTGCTTGTTCATCAGGAAGCCGACGCGGCCGAGCTTCATGCCGTACACCGGCAGGTTCAGCGCGCGGTGCGCGTGCAGGGTGCGCAGCATGAAGCCGTCGCCGCCGAGCGCCACGATCACCTCGGCCTCCAGCGGTGGCAGGTCGCCGTAGCGCTCGGCCAGCTTGCGGCGGGCCTGCTGGGCGACGGGCGTGTCACTGGCGACGAAGGCGAGGCGCATGGTCGGGCCGGTCCCAGGGAGGAAGGCGGCCAGCTTAGCCCACCGGCACGGACCGAGGCGACGGCCCCGACGCCCCGTGTAGGAGCGAGCTTGCTCGCGATGGGCTGGCCACGAAGGTAGGAGCGCTCACGATGCCTCTGTCCGCACGGACCAGGAGCATCGCGGGCAAGCCCGCTCCCAAGGCGGTCCGGCGCCGGCGGCAGCCGGACGCCGTTCCTACGCTTCCATCACACCGGCACCTGCGCCAGCTGCGCGAGGCGGCGGACGGCCACCGAGGCGATCGGGTAGTCCGCGTTCTGGGTCAGGATCTCCGACAGCATGGCGCGGGTGTACTGCAGCGTGGGGTCGTCCCGCTCCAGCCACGCCCGTACCGGCGAAACCTCCCGGTTGCCGCCGGCCAGCGCCAGCACCTGCTGGGCCAGCGCCCGGTGCTGCAGGTTGAGCTCGTCCAGCAGCGAACCGCGGGCCTGGGCGTGCCAGTGGCCCTCGACCGGCAGCGCCTCGATCTGGCCGCGCAGCCACTCGAGGTCCAGCGCCTCGCCCAGTTCGTAGAACACCTGGGCGACGGTGGCGACCGAGTGGTCGCTCTGGCGCGCCACTTCCACCATGTCGAGCACCGCACGCAGGCGCGGCATGCGGGCCAGGCGCACGGCGAGCTCGGTCGGCACGCCCAGGCCTTCCCACTTCTCGCAGCTGAGTTCGAAATCCGCGCGGCCCGTCTCGGTGAGCGCGTCGGGCAGCGCCTGGCGCAGCGCGCTGACGCCGGCCTGGTAGCGCTCGACGTTGGCGGCGATGTCCAGGGTGCCGCCGGGGCGGTTGAGCAGCCAGCGCGTCATGTGCCGCAGCTGCGCCCAGATCTGCATGATCGCGTCGATCTGGGTGTCCTCGGCCACCTTGCCGTCGAGCGCCTCGATCTCGGCCCACAGCTCGCGGGCATCGAGGATCTCGCGCGCGGCGGTATAGGCCTTGGCGATCGCCGCGGGCCCCTGCCCGGTGTCCTCCTGCATGCGCATCATGAAGGTGGCGCCCATGCGGTTGATCGTCGAGTTGGTCACCGCGGTGGCGATGATCTCGCGCTTGAGGCGGTGGCGCTGCATGTTGGCCGCGTACTTCTCGTGCAGCGGCTCGGGGAAGTAGCGCACCAGCTCCTTGGAGAGGTACGGGTCCTCCGGCACGTCCGACTCGAGCAGTTGCTGGTACAGCTTGATCTTGTCGTAGGACAGCAGCACCGCCAGCTCCGGCCGCGTCAGGCCCTGGTGGCGCGCCTTGCGCTCGGCCAGCTCCGCGTCGGACGGCAGGTTCTCGACCTGGCGGTCGAGCAGGCCCTCGGCCTCCAGCTGGCGGATGAAGTGCGCCATCGAGCCCAGCCGCTTGACCGACTGGTGCTCCATCAGCGTGATCGCCTGGTTCTGGCGGTAGTTGTCCCACAGCACCAGCTGCGCCACTTCGTCCGTCATCGCGGCGAGCAGCGTGTTGCGGCCCTCCTCGGTCAGCTCGCCGCGGCGCACCGCGTCGTTGAGCAGGATCTTGATGTTCACCTCGTGATCGGAGGTGTCCACGCCCGCGGAGTTGTCGATGAAGTCGGTGTTGAGCAGCACGCCGTGCTGGGCCGCCTCGATGCGGCCTTTCTGGGTCAGGCCCAGGTTGCCGCCCTCGCCCACCACCTTGCAGCGCAGCTCCGCGCCGTTGATGCGCAGCGCGTTGTTGGCGCGGTCACCGACCTCGGCGTTGGTCTCGCTGCCGGCCTTGACGTAGGTGCCGATGCCGCCGTTCCACAGCAGGTCCACCGGCGCCTTGAGGATCGCGCTCATCAGCTCGGCGGGCGTCAGGTGCGTGACCTCGCCCTTGATGCCCAGCGCCTCGCGCACCTGGGGCGAGACCGGGATCGACTTGGCGCTGCGCGGGTAGACGCCGCCGCCCTCGGAGATCAGCGACTTGTCGTAGTCCTCCCAGCTGGAGCGCGGCAGCTTGAACATGCGCTGGCGCTCGGCGAAGGAGCGCGCCGCGTCGGGATTCGGGTCGAGGAAGATGTGGCGGTGGTCGAACGCCGCGAGCAGCCGGATGTGCTCCGACAGCAGCATGCCGTTGCCGAACACGTCGCCGGACATGTCGCCGATGCCCACGCAGGTGAAGTCCTCGGTCTGCGAGTTGCGGCCGAGCGCGCGGAAGTGGCGCTTGACCGACTCCCACGCGCCGCGGGCGGTGATGCCCATGCCCTTGTGGTCGTAGCCGTTGGAGCCGCCGGAGGCGAACGCGTCGCCGAGCCAGAAGTTGTGCCCGATCGAGATCGCGTTGGCGATGTCGGAGAACGTGGCCGTGCCCTTGTCGGCCGCCACCACCAGGTACGGATCGTCGGCGTCCTGGCGGACCACGTCATGCGGCGGCACCACCTTGCCCTCCACCAGGTTGTCGGTGATGTCGAGCAGGCCGTTGATGAACATCTTGTAGCAGGCGACGCCTTCGGCGAGCTGCGCGTCGCGGTCGCCGCCGACGGGCGGACGCTTGACGAAGAAGCCGCCCTTGGAGCCGACCGGCACGATGACGGTGTTCTTCACCATCTGCGCCTTGACCAGGCCCAGCACCTCGGTGCGGAAGTCCTCGCGGCGGTCGGACCAGCGCAGGCCGCCGCGCGCCACCGCGCCGAAGCGCAGGTGGATGCCCTCCACGCGCGCGGCGTAGACGAAGATCTCGCGGTACGGCACCGGCTTGGGCAGGTCGGGCACCTTGTGCGAATCGAACTTGTAGCTGATGTACGGCCGGTAGGCGCCGTCCCACTGCTGGAAGAAGCTGGTGCGCAGGGTGGCACGGATCACGCCCAGGAAGCTGCGCAGGATGCGGTCGTCGTCCAGGCTGGACACGTTCTCCAGCAGGGCGGCGATCGCGTCCTCGACCACCGCTACCTGCTCGGCGCGCGGACGCGACAGCATGCCCACCAGGCCCTCGACCAGGCCCGGCTGCGCAGCCTGCACGTTGCCCGGGATGAGCACGCGCATTTCCGCGTCGAGCAGCTCGCGCGCAGTGGCGAGTTCGCCGGGAGAAAGCGCCTCGCGGCGCGGGTCGAACTTGGCGTGGAACAGCTCTACGAACAGCCCGGCGATTCCCGGGTAGCGGTTCAGCGCATCCTCCATGTAGGCCTGCGAGAAGGACACGCCGGTCTGCAGCAGGTACTTGCAGTAGCCGCGCAGCATCGCGACCTGGCGCCAGTTGAGCTTGGCGCCCAGCACCAGGCGGTTGAAGCCGTCGTTCTCCGCGTTGCCGCGCCAGATCTGCTCGAAGGCGTCCTCGAACAGCGAGCCGACCTGCTCCACGGTGAAGGTCAGGTCGCCGACCGGCTGCACCTCGAAGTCCTGGATGAACAGCGGCGTGCCGCCGGTGCGCACGTCGTAGACGTGCTCGGTGAGCACGCGCAGTCCCAGGTTCTCCAGCTGCGGCAGCACCTCCGACAAGGCGATATCGCTGCCGGAGCGGTACACCTTGAAGCGCAGTTCGTCCGGCCGCTGCGGCGGGTGATAGAAGGACATCCGCACCGCGTCGTCGCCTTCCAGCAGCGACAGCTCGTGCACGTCCTCGGCGGCGACGTCCGGACTCACCTCGTCCACGTAGCCGGCCGGCAGCGCCTTGACGTAGCGGTTGGCCAGTACCACGCCGTCGTGGTCGCCACGCGCCCGCACCAGCGCGTCGCGCACGTCGTCGTGCCAGTTGCGCACGATCGCGGCCACCGCCTGTTCCAGCGCGGCGGCGTCGTAGTCCGCGCGGTCGCCGATACGCGGGCGCACCACCACGTGCAGGCGCGCCAGCGCGGCCTCGCCCATCAGCACCGCCGAGTCGACGCGCTCGCCGTGCAGCGCGTCGCGCAACAGCTGCTCGATGCGCTCGCGCACCGTGGTGTTGAACCGCTCGCGCGGCACGTACACCAGGCAGGTGTAGAACCGGCCGTAGCGGTCGCGGCGCACGAACAGCCGCGTGCGGGCGCGCTGGCGCAGTTCGAGGATGCCGCAGGCGTCGGCGAACAGCTCGTCCTCGCTGCTCTGGAACAGCTCGTCGCGCGGCAGCGTCTCCAGGATGTGACGCAGCGACTTGCCCGAGTAGGAGTCGCGCTTGAGGCCCGAACGGCACAGCACCGCCTCCACCTTCTGGCGCACCAGCGGCACGTCCTGCGGCCGCGCCATGTAGGCGTTGGAGGTGAACAGGCCGAGGAAGCGCTGCTCGGCCACCGGCTTGCCGTTGGCGTCGAAGCGCAGCACGCCCACGTAGTCCATGTAGCCGGGGCGGTGCACGTGCGAGCGCGCGTTGGTCTTGGTCAGGATGATCGCGTCGGTGGCGCCCGACTGCGGCAGTTCCGAGGCGACCAGGCTGCGCAGCGACCGCGGCGCCACCGAGCGCTCGCTGCCGCGCAGGATGCCCAGGCCCGAATCGTTGAGGGCCCGCAGGACTTCCTCGCCGTCGGCTTCGGTCACCTCGTATTCGCGGAAACCCAGGAAGGTGAAGTTGTCGTCGGCCAGCCAGCGCAGGAAGTCGGCGGCCTCGTGCACCGCCTGCGCCTCCAGCGGGAGCTTGCGCTGCGGCAGGTCGGCGGCAATCGCCAGCGCCTTCTCGCGCATCGCACTCCAGTCGGCGACGGCCGCGCGCACGTCGTCCAGCGCCACTTCCACCTGCTTCTTCAGGTGCGCCTGCGCCGCCTCGTCGGCGACCCGGTCGACCTCGAAGTGCATCACCGACTCCGGCTGCCCGGCCTCGTCGCCGAGGCGCTGCAGCCGCCCGTCACTGTCGCGCAGTACCTTGACCACCGGGTGGATCACGCCGTGGATCTGCAGCTCCGCCGAGGCGATCATGCTGACCGTGTCGACCAGGAACGGCATGTCGTCGGTGACGACCTCGATCAGGCTGCGCCCGGCATGACCGCGTTCGGGATTGAGCACGCGCACCTTGGCGGTGCCCGGCGTGCGCTGTTGCAGGAATTCCAGCAGGCTGGCGATCAGCGCCGCCCATTCGGCCGGCGTGTGCAGGTCCACGTCGCTGTGCGCCATCCGCGCGAAAAAGGCCCCGATAAAAAATTGCGCCTCTTCAAGGCGCCGGGTCGGAAAGCCGCTTTTTTTCAGTTCCTCGAAAACTGCCGATGGAATCGGACTGTCGCTGTTCGCGCGAATGGCATTCATGGCATCTGCTGGCTGGTGGAAACGGGGTGTCATGCATGGGTGGGGCGTAGAGCCCGAAAAGGATACGCCGCGCGTCAGGGTGAATCCACCGGAAGCGACCACGCAGGCGCGGGAAAGCGTCGATTCGCGCCCATCCCGTTCGTCGCATGCATGAGGGCCGACCTGCGAAGACCGTGGCCGTGGCCGCTGGCAAAATGTAAACTGGTCGGTATAGTTGCGCGTTGCATGTCGCCGGAGCCCCCGTTCCGGCCGGCGCTGCACGACCAACGGCACTGGGTCCGCGTCCCGGCCGTCCGTATGCTCGCCCGCTTCGCCGCCCCCCCGATCACGAAAAAGAAGAACTGGAGTCCGCATGAAGACCACGACACTGCGCACGTACGCACTGTGCCTTGGCCTGCTCGCCCTGGCCGCGTGCGGCAAGGGCAAGGAACAGGGGCCGCCGCAGATGCCGCCGCCCGAGGTGGGGGTGATCACGCTCAAGGCGCAGAACGCGCCGCTCACCAAGGAGCTGGTCGGCCGCCTGTCGGCGTTCCGCCGTGCCGACGTGCGCGCGCGCGTGCCCGGCGTGCTGCTCAAGCGCACCTACGAGGAAGGCACCGACGTCAAGCAGGGACAATTGCTGTTCGAGATCGACCCGGCGCCGCTGAAGGCCGCCGTCGGAGCCGCGCAGGCCGCGCTGGCGCAGGCGCAGGCCAGCTACACCAACGCCAGGATCAACGCGCAGCGCGCACGCGAGCTGGCGCCGAAGGGCTACGTCTCCAAGGCCGACCTGGACAACGCGCTGGCCGCCGAGCGCAGTGCCGCCGCCGCCGTGCAGCAGGCGCGCGCCAACCTCAAGTCGGCACAGATCAACCTGGGCTACGCCGAGGTGCGCTCGCCGATCGACGGTCGCGCCGGCCAGCAGCAGGTCACCGAAGGCGCACTGGTCGGCCAGGGCGACGCCACCCTGCTCACCACCGTGGAACAGATCGACCCGCTGTACGTGAACTTCACCCTCAGCGTGGCGGAGCTGGCCCAGCTGCGCCAGGCGCAGGGCAACGGCAACGTGTCGCTGGCCGGCAACGACAGCACCAAGGTGCGGGTGAAGCTCCCCGACGGCAGCGTCTACCCCGAACCGGGCACGGTCGACTTCTCCTCCACCTCGGTCGACCCGGCCACCGGTGCGGTGCAGCTGCGCGCGCGCATCCCCAACCCGCAGCACCTGCTGCTGCCGGGCATGTACGTGACCATGGACGCCTCCCTAGGCCAGCGCCACAACGTGTTCCTGGTGCCCCAGGCGGCGGTGCTGCGCGACACCGTGGGTGCCTATGTCTACACCGTCGGCGCCGACGGCAAGGTCGCGCGCCGCGACGTCGACGCCAGCGCGATGGACGGCGGCGACTGGATCGTCACCAGCGGTCTGAAGGCCGGCGAGCAGGTGATCGTCTCCGGCGTGCAGAACGTGAAGGAAGGCGCACCCGCCAAGGCCACCCCGTGGCAGCCGCAGGCGCCGGGCAAGGCCCCGGCCGCCGGCGCGCCGGCGGCCGGCAGGTAACGGAGTCCGACCATGCCGAGTTTCTTCATCAACCGCCCGATCTTCGCCTGGGTGGTGGCCATCCTGATCTCGCTTGGCGGCGTGCTGGCCATCCTCAACCTGGGCGTGGAGTCCTATCCGAACATCGCACCGCCCTCGGTGACGGTGAACGCCAACTATCCCGGCGCCAGCGCGGAGACCACCGAAAAGGCGGTCACCCAGGTGATCGAGCAGCAGCTCACCGGAATCGACCACCTGCTCTACTTCAGCTCCTCCTCCAGCGCCAACGGCCGCGCCAGCATCACGCTGACCTTCGAGAGCGGCACCGACCCGGACATCGCCCAGGTGCAGGTGCAGAACAAGGTCGCGCTGGCGACGCCGCGCCTGCCCTCGGAGGTGACCCAGCAGGGCGTCGTGGTGGCCAAGGCCAACGCCGGCTTCCTGATGGTGGTGGCGCTGAAGTCGGACAATCCGAACATCGACCGTGACCGCCTCAACGACATCGTCGGTTCGCAGGTACTGGACCAGATCTCGCGCGTGCCGGGCGTAGGCAGCACCAACCAGTTCGGCTCCGAGTACGCCATGCGCATCTGGCTCGACCCGGACAAGCTGCACGGCTACAGCATGTCGGCCAGCGAGGTGCTGGCGGCGATCCGCGCGCAGAACGTGCAGTTCGCGGCCGGCTCGATCGGTGCCGACCCGGCGCTGCCGGGCCAGGGCTTCATGGCCACGGTATCCACCGAGGGCCGCTTCACCACGCCCGAGCAGTTCGCCAACATCATTTTGCGCGCCAATCCCGACGGCACCACGGTGAAGCTCGGCGACGTGGCCCGGATCAGCTTCGGCCCGGGCAGCTACGGCTTCGACACCAGCGTCGACGGCAAGCCGATCGGCGCCTTCGCGATCCAGCTGCTGCCCGGCGCCAATGCGCTCAACGTGGCCACCGCCGTGCGCGGCAAGATGGACGAACTGGCACCGAGCTTCCCGCCCGGCGTGAGCTGGTTCAGCCCGTACGACAGCACCACCTTCGTGCGCATCTCCATCGACGAGGTCGTGCACACCCTGGTGGAGGCGATCATCCTGGTGTTCCTGGTGATGCTGCTGTTCCTGCAGAACATCCGGGCCACCATCATTCCCACGCTGGTGATCCCTGTGGCCCTGCTGGGCACCTTCCTGGGCATGCTGGTGCTGGGCTTCACCATCAACCAGCTGACCCTGTTCGGCATGGTGCTGGCCATCGGCATCGTGGTGGACGACGCGATCGTGGTGATCGAGAACGTCGAACGCATCATGACCGAGGAGAACCTGCCGCCGAAGCAGGCCACGCAGAAGGCGATGGGACAGATCACCGGCGCCGTGGTGGCGATCACGGTGGTGCTGACCGCGGTGTTCGTGCCCTCGGCGCTGCAACCGGGCGCCACCGGCATCATCTACCGCCAGTTCGCGCTGACCATCGCGGTGTCGATGGGTTTCTCGGCCTTCCTGGCGCTGTCCTTCACGCCGGCGCTGTGCGCGAGCTTCCTCAAGCCCGAACACCACAAGAAGAAGAACCTCGTCTTCCGCAAGTTCAACGATCTGTTCGCGTGGACCACGCGCACCTACACCGGCCACGTCGGCGGCGCGGTGCGCCATGCACCGCGCTGGATGCTGGTGTTCGTGCTGATCGCGGTGCTGGCCGGCTTCCTCTACACCCGCCTGCCCGGCAGCTTCCTGCCGGAGGAGGACCAGGGCTACGCCATGTCGGTGATCCAGCTGCCGCCCGGCGCCACCAAGCAGCGCACCCACGAGGTGATGGAGCGCATGCTGACGATCCTGCACAAGGATCCGGCGGTGGACACCGTGCTGCAGGTGACCGGCTTCAGCTTCATCGGTTCGGGCGAGAACGCCGGCATGGCGTTCATCAAGCTCAAGGACTGGTCCGAGCGCGACGTCACCGCGGCGGAGTTCATCCAGCGCGCGAACCAGGCGCTGTTCCAGATCCGCGATGCGCGCATCTTCGTGGTCAACATCCCCACGGTGCAGGGCCTGGGCCAGTTCGGCGGCTTCGACATGTACCTGCAGGACCGCGCCGGCCTGGGCCGCGCCGCCCTGACCCAGGCGCGCAACACGCTGCTGGGCAAGGCCAGCCAGGACCCGCTGCTGACCGGCGTGCGGCCGAACGCGCTGGAGGATTCGCCGCAGCTGCACCTGGACGTGGATCGCGTGCAGGCCCAGTCGATGGGCCTGTCGGTGAGCGACATCTACAACGCGATCGGCCTGATGCTGGCGCCGGTGTACGTCAACGACTTCACCTACGCGGGCCGCGTCAAGCGCGTGATCATGCAGGCGGATGCGCCCTACCGCATGAGCCCGGATGCGCTGCAGCACTTCTTCACGCCCAGCACGCAGACCACCGCCTACGGCACGCCGGAGATGATCCCGCTGTCCAACGTGGTGCACACCGACTGGCAGATGGGCTCGCCCTCGCTGACCCGCTACAACGGCTACGCGGCGGTGGAGATCGTCGGCTCGCCGGCGCCGGGGCACGCCTCGGGCGAGGCCATGGCGGAGATGGAGAAGATCGTCACCAACGACCTGCCGCAGGGCTACGGCTTCGACTGGACCGGCCAGTCCTACCAGGAGATCCTCTCCGGCAACACCGCCACGCTGCTGATGGTGCTGTCGATCCTGATCGTGTTCCTGGCGCTGGCCGCGCTGTACGAGAGCTGGTCGATCCCGGTGTCGGTGCTGCTGGTGCTGCCGCTCGGCCTGCTCGGCGCGGTGGTGTTCACGCTGGTGCGCGGCCTGCCCAACGACATCTACTTCAAGATCGGCCTGATCACGGTGATCGGCCTGGCGGCCAAGAACGCCATCCTGATCGTGGAGTTCGCGGTGGAGCAGCAGGCGCACGGCCGGACGCTGCGCGAGGGCGTGATCGAGGCGGCGCGGCTGCGGTTGCGGCCGATCCTGATGACCTCGCTCGCGTTCATCCTGGGCGTGTTCCCGCTGTTCGTCTCCACCGGCGCCGGCGCCAACGCCCGCCACGCCATCGGCACCGGCGTGATCGGCGGCATGCTGTTCGCCACCTTCCTGGGCCTGCTGCTGATCCCGGTGTTCTACGTGGTGGTGCGCCGCCTGCTCGGCGACCGGCTCGACGGGGACGGTCCGGCGCGACCGGGACTCGAAGGTCCGCATACCTTCGATTCGGACCCGCGTCGCGGGCACTGACGCCTGGCCGGCAAAGCCCGGGCATGCGCGCCCGGGCTTTGCCGATGATGCTCACAGGATTGGCAGCAGCCCCTCCACACGAGGCGCTGCTTGTTGCCGTCGACCACAACGCAGCGGCTGAGCCGTTCGCGTGCCCCCGGCTTCATCTCGCCGCGCGAACGTGGTTCGTCACCGACCCAGCGGGTCTCTCACTGCCGGCACGAGTTCTTGCGCACCACCGACGCTCGTGGTGACCGCCGCGATCGAACTGTGGGTGCGCCTCCGGCGAAGGAAGCGGCCAGCGCTGCTGCTCGGGTCGCCTTTCAGGATGTCATTGACACTGCGCCCACGGCGTCGTTGGTGAGCTTCCCTGGCAACGAACGAACGGGAGCCTCATGCTCGGAACGGTTCTGCTGTATGCGTTGGCGCCGTTCCTTGCGATGGCGGGCGGTGGCTTGTTCGGTGCCTGGAGGCCGACCTCGTCACGGCTGGGAAGCGCGATGCAGCACTTCGCGGCGGGGGTGGTGTTCTCGGCGCTGGCCGTGGAGATCCTGCCCGACATCATGCATCGGCGCGCACCGCTGGCCGTACTGGGCGGCTTCGCCGCGGGCGTACTGTTGATGCTCGGCCTGCGCATCGCCGGCTGCCGCATGGAAAAGGTGAGCCACAGCCCGATCGGCATGACGCTCGTCGTGGGCACCGATGTCCTGATCGACGGCCTGCTGATCGGGATCGCCTTCGCCGCCGGCGCGCGGGAAGGCGCCCTGGTGACGGTCGCACTCGCGATCGAGATGGTGTCGCTGGGCCTGGCGACGGCCGCCTCGCTGGCGCGTGCCGGCGCGAGTCGGACTCGCAGCATCGTCAGCACCATGGTCCTGGCCCTTCTGCCGATGGCCGGCGCGGTGGCGGGCAACCTGCTGCTGGCTGGCCTGAGCGATCGATGGATGGAGGCCGTGCTGGCGCTGGCCGCGGCGACGCTCCTCTATCTGGTCACCGAGGAACTGCTGGTGGAGGCGCACGAAGTGCCCGAGGCGCCGTGGATGACGGCGCTGTTCTTCGCTGGATTCATCGCCCTGCTGCTTCTGGACATGGCGACCCCGGCCGGCTGAAGCTGCGCAGCGCCGAGATGCGGGCGAGCCGGCCGGCACTCACCGAGCCGGCCTTCCAGGGGCGACCGCGCCGAAGATGGCAGCCCCATTCGCCTCATCATCCGGTACGACTCCTTCACACGCCCTTTCCCACGCAGGGGAGAAGGCATGGAAGGCGCGGCGCTCAGCGCAGGCCGGTCTCGTTGCGGGCGATGACGATGCGCTGGATCTCGCTGGTGCCCTCGTAGATCTCGGTGATCTTGGCGTCGCGGAAGTAGCGCTCCAGCGGCATCTCCTTCGAGTAGCCCATGCCGCCGTGGATCTGCACCGCCTGGTGGGTGATCCACATCGCCGCCTCCGACGCGGTGAGCTTGGCGATCGCCGCCTCGGTGCCGAAGCGCCCGCCGGTCCGCTCCGCCTCGCCCTTGGCCCAGGCCGCGCGCAGCGTGAGCAGCGTGGCGGCGTCGAGCTTGCACTTCATGTCGGCGATCTTGGCCTGGGTCATCTGGAAGGTGCCGATCGGCGAGCCGAAGGCCTTGCGGTCGCGCGACCACTGCAAGGTCGCTTCATAGGCCGCGCGGGCGATGCCCACCGCCTGCGAGGCGATGCCGATGCGCCCGGCATCCAGCACGCCCATGGCGATGGCGAAACCCTTGCCTTCCTGCCCGAGCATGTTCTCCTTCGGGCAGACGTAGTCGTTGAACTCGATCTCGCAGGTGGCCGAGGCGCGGATGCCGAGCTTGGGTTCGGTCTTGCCGGCGTGGAAGCCCTTCTTCTGCGTGTCGATGATGAAGGCGGACACGCCCTTGGCGCCCACCCCCGGCGTGGTGATCGCGAACAGCACGATGTAGCGCGCCACCGGACCGGAGGTGATCCAGCTCTTCTTGCCGTTGATCACCCAGTCGCCGTCGGCGTTCTTCACCGCGCGGGTATGCATGTTGGAAGCGTCGGAACCGGACTGCGGCTCGGTCAGCGCATAGGCACCGATGGCCTCGCCCGAGGCGATCGCGCGCACGAAGGTCTGCTTCTGCTCCTCGGTGCCGTGCTTGAGGATGCCGTTGCAGAACAGCGAGTTGTTCACCGACATGATGGTCGAGGTGGCGGCGTCGGCCGCGGCGATCTCGATCATCGCCAGCACGTAGGCAATCGGGTCCATGCCGGCGCCGCCGTACTCGGTGGGCACCTCGATGCCCATCAGGCCGAGCTGGCCCATCTCGCGGATGTTCTCCAGCGGAAACTCGCCCTTGGCGTCCAGTTCGGCGGCCACCGGCGCAATGCGCTTCTGCGCGAAGTCGCGGGCAATCGACTGGATCGACAACTGGTCTTCGGTGAAACGGAAATCCATGGGCGGCTCCAAGACTTGGCGAAGCCCGCTAGTTTAGCCGATCACATGCGACCCGGCCGCCGCGCCCAGGGTAGGAGCGGGCCTGCTCGCGATACCTTTTGCCCCGTCGCCCGTACGGACAAGCGGATTGCGAGCAAGCTCGCTCCTACCTGACCGGAGTCGGCCACGCCGCCCTTGACGCCCTCCGCCGCGCCGCCTAGCCTATCCATCTTCGCATCGCGATAAAGGGATGGAAATGGATCTGGCAACTGCCTCCGGCGTCCTGCGCCTGCTGGCCGACCCGACCCGCGTCCGCCTGCTCGCTCTGCTGGAACGCGAGGAACTGACCGTGGCCGAGCTCGCCCAGGTGCTGCACCTGGCGCAGCCGCGCGTGTCCACCCACCTGGCCAAGCTGAAGGAAGCGGACCTGGTGCGCGATCGCCGCGCCGGCGTGTCGGCCTACTACCGGGCCAACAACGAGGGCGGCTCGCACCCGCACGCGCTGCTCGCCTCGCTGCGCGAGAGCATCGACGACGCGCTGCTGCGCGAGGATGCCGCCCGCCTGCCGGCCGTGCTCGCCAACCGCGCGCGCGCCGAGGGCTGGGCCGACACCGTCGCCGGCGACATGGAGCGCCACTACTCACCCGGTCGCACCTGGGAGACCCTCGCCCGCTCGCTGCTGCAGTTGCTGGAGACCGGCGACGTGCTCGACATCGCCTCGGGCGACGGGATCACCGCGGAATTGCTGGCGCCGCATGCGCGCTCGATCGTGTGCGTCGACTCCAGCGAGCGCGTGGTGGCCGCCGCGGCACAGCGCCTGAAGGCCTTCCCCAACGTGGAGCTACGCCAGGGCGACATGCACGCGCTGGAACTGGGCAAGCGCCGCTTCGACCTGGTGCTGATGCTGCATGCCCTCACCTACGCCGAGCGCCCGGCGCAGGCGGTGGCCGAGGCGGCGCGCGTGCTGCGCAGCGGCGGACGCCTGCTGGCGGTCACCCTGGGCAGGCACGATCACCGCGCCGCAGTCGCCCCGTTCGATCACCGCAACCTGGGGTTCACCCGCGAGGAGCTGTCGCGCTTCGCGACCGCGGCGGGGCTCACCGTGTCCAGCTGCGTACGCCTGAGCCGCGAGCGCAAGGCGCCGCATTTCGAGGTGATCAGCCTGCTGGCGCGCAAACCCTGAGCGAGACACCACGCATGCCGGACTCCCCATGAGCATTCTTCCCTGGCTCCACCCCCAGCGCGTCGCCCGCCTCGAGCAGGCCTTGCGCGAGCGCATCCTGATCCTCGACGGCGCGATGGGCACCATGCTGCAAGGTCACGCGCTGGACGAGGCGGGCTTCCGCGGCGAGCGCTTCGCGCACGGGCACGACCGCGCGCACGCGCACGCCGGAGGCTGCGACCTCAAGGGCAACAATGATCTGCTGAGCCTGACCCGGCCGGAACTGATCCGCGGCGTGCACGAGGCCTACCTCGAGGCCGGCGCGGACCTGATCGAGACCAACACCTTCAATGCGACCCGGATCAGCCAGGCCGACTACCGGCTGGAGCACCTGGCCTACGAGCTCAACCTGGAAGGCGCCCGCCTGGCGCGCGCCGCCTGCGATGCGTTCGAGGCGAAGGATCCGGCCAGGCCGCGCTTCGCCATCGGCGTGCTCGGGCCGACCAGCCGCACCGCCTCGCTTTCGCCCGACGTGAACGACCCCGGTTTCCGCAACGTGAGCTTCGAGGAGCTGGCCGCCAACTACGGCGAGTCCGCGCGCGGCCTGGTCGACGGCGGCGCGGACATTGTCATGGTCGAGACCATCTTCGACACGCTCAACGCCAAGGCCGCGCTGTTCGCGCTGGCGGAACTGTTCCGCGAACGCGGCGCGCGCGTGCCGGTGATGATCTCCGGCACCATCACCGACCGCTCCGGCCGCACGCTGTCGGGCCAGACCGCCGAAGCGTTCTGGTACTCGGTGCGCCACGCGCGGCCGCTCGCCGTGGGCCTCAACTGCGCGCTCGGCGCCGCCGACCTGCGCCCGCACGTGCAGATGCTGGCGCAGATCGCCGAGTGCTACGTGAGCGCACACCCCAACGCCGGCCTGCCCAACGCCTTCGGCGAGTACGACGAGACGCCCGCGCAGATGGCCTCGGTGATCGGGGGCTTCGCCCGCGACGGGCTACTCAACCTGGTCGGCGGTTGCTGCGGCACCACCCCTGCGCACATCTCGGCGATCGCCGAGGCGGTGCGTGGCTGTGCGCCACGACGGCTGCCCAGCGCCGAACAGGAGGCTGCATGAGCGCCTCGGCGCAGCCCCCTCTCCGCTCCGGGGAGAGGCTCGGGGTGAGAGGCCAGCCTGGCGATGTCCCGGCATCCCGGCCCGCTCTATCGACCCTTCCCGCAAACCCCTCCCCCTCACTCCAGCCCTCTCCCCGACAGGCAGAGGGAGCAGAAGCCGCAAAAGCATGACCACCATCCGCTACACCCGCCTGTCCGGCCTCGAACCGCTGGTCATCACGCCCGACCTGCTGTTCGTCAACGTGGGCGAACGCACCAACGTCACCGGATCGGCCCAGTTCAAGAAGCTGATCAAGGAAGAGCGCTACGAGGAAGCCGTCGAGGTGGCCCGCCAGCAGGTCGCCAACGGCGCGCAGATCATCGACGTCAACATGGACGAGGGCCTGATCGATTCGGAAGCGGCGATGATCCGCTTCCTCAACCTGATCGCGGCCGAGCCCGACATCGCGCGCGTGCCGGTGATGGTGGACTCGTCCAAGTGGAGCGTGATCGAGGCCGGCCTGCGCTGCCTGCAGGGCAAGGGCGTGGTGAACTCGATCTCGCTGAAGGAAGGCGAGGCGGTGTTCCTCGAGCACGCGCGCAAGGTGCAGCAATACGGCGCGGCCGTGGTGGTGATGGCCTTCGACGAGCAGGGCCAGGCCGACACCTGCGAGCGCAAGGTGGCCATCTGCACGCGCGCCTACGAGCTGCTCGTGCGCGAACTGGATTTCGCGCCCGAGGACATCATCTTCGATCCGAACGTGTTCGCCATCGCCACGGGCATCGAGGAACACAACAACTACGCGGTGGACTTCATCGAGGCCACCCGCGAACTGCGGCGCCGCTTTCCGGCCTGCCACGTGTCCGGAGGCGTCTCCAACGTCTCCTTCGCGTTCCGCGGCAACAACGTGGTGCGCGAGGCGATCCATTCGGTGTTCCTCTACCACGCCATCCGTGCCGGCATGGACATGGGCATTGTCAACGCCGGCGCGCTGGCGATCTACGACGACCTGGACCCGGAGCTTCGGGGGCGCGTCGAGGACGTGGTGCTCAATCGCCGCGCCGACGCCACCGAGCGCCTGCTGGAGATCGCCGAGCGGTACAAGGCGCGCAAGGGCGAGGCGGCGGTCGAGAACCTCGCCTGGCGCGACAAGCCGGTGCGCGAACGCCTGGCGCACGCGCTGGTGCACGGCATCGACCAGTACGTGGTGGAGGACACCGAGGAGGCGCGCCGGCAGTGCGCGCGTCCGCTGGACGTGATCGAAGGCCCGCTGATGGACGGCATGAACGTGGTCGGCGACCTGTTCGGCGCCGGCAAGATGTTCCTGCCGCAGGTGGTCAAGTCCGCCCGCGTGATGAAGAAGGCCGTGGCCTACCTGCTGCCCTACATCGAGGCCGAGAAGGCGCGCACGGGCGACACCGGCAAGTCCAACGGCAAGATCGTGATGGCGACGGTCAAGGGCGACGTGCACGACATCGGAAAGAACATCGTCGGCGTGGTGCTCCGGTGCAACAACTTCGAGGTGGTCGACCTCGGCGTGATGGTGCCGGCGCAGAAGATCCTGGACACGGCGCGCGAGGAAGGCGCCGACCTGATCGGCCTGTCCGGCCTGATCACGCCCTCGCTGGAGGAGATGAGCCAGGTCGCACGCGAGATGCAGCGGCAGGACTTCCGCATTCCCCTGCTGATCGGCGGCGCCACCACTTCGCGCGCGCATACCGCGCTCCGGATCGAGCCGCACTACAAGGCGCCCACCGTGTGGGTGAAGGATGCCTCGCGTGCGGTCGGCGTGGCGCAGTCGCTGGTCAGCCGGGAACTGGTCGACGCCTTCATGGCGAAGATCCGCGCCGAATACGCCGAGATCCGCGAGCGGCACCGCAACCGCGGCCCGGGCAAGCAGCTGGTGCCGCTGGAGAAGGCGCGCGCGCAGCGCTTCACCTGCGACTGGGCGGCCTACGAGCCGCCCCGGCCGGCCCGGCCCGGCCTCACCGTGTTCGACGACTACGACCTGGCCGAGCTGCGCGCCTACATCGACTGGACGCCGTTCTTCCAGACCTGGGAGCTGGCCGGCCACTACCCGGCCATCCTCGACGACGAGGTGGTCGGGCGGCAGGCCAGCGAGCTGTTCGCCGACGCGCAGCGCATGCTCGACCGCGTCGTCGCGGAGAAGTGGCTCACTGCCCGCGCGGTGATCGGCTTCTGGCCGGCCACCAGCGTAGGCGACGACATCGAACTGCACCTCCCTTCCGGGGAGACGGTGGTGCTTCACCATCTGCGCCAGCAGGCCGACAAGCCGGTCGAGCGCCCCAACCTGTGCCTGGCCGACTTCGTCGTGCCGAAGGAGCACGGCAAGCGCGACTGGATCGGCGGCTTCGCGGTGACCGCGGGCCTTGGCATCGGGAAACACCTGGAGCGGTTCCAGGCCGACCACGACGATTATTCGGCGATCCTGCTCAAGGCCCTGGCCGACCGCCTCGCCGAGGCCTTCGCCGAGCGCATGCACGAGCGTGTGCGGCGCGAATTCTGGGGCTACGCGCCGGACGAGGCGCTCGACAACGCGGCATTGATCGCCGAGAAGTACCGTGGCATCCGGCCTGCGCCGGGTTATCCGGCCTGCCCCGACCACACCGAGAAGACCACCCTGTTCCGCCTGCTCGACGCGACCGCCAACGCCGGCATCGAGCTGACCGAGGGCTTCTCCATGTACCCTGCCGCCGCCGTGTCGGGCTGGTACTTCGCCCATCCGGAAAGCCAGTACTTCGTGGTGGGGCGCCTCACCCGCGAACAGGTGGACGACTACGCCAGGCGCAAGGGCTGGACGCGCGAGCAGGCCGAGCGCTGGCTCGCCGCCAACCTGGACTACGATCCGGAGTGACCGGGCCGGGCGGTCAGGGGTTGTCCGAGCCGCCCGGCACCACCGTTTCCGCCCGGCGCTGGCGCAGGTGCGCGAACACGTTGTAGACCGAGACGAACATCGGGAACGCGGTCTGGATGATGCCCACCGAGTCGTTCTTGCCCCAGATGAAGTAGACCAGGGTGAGCAGGCTGCCGCTCACCGACAGGTACCAGAACATCATCGGCACCACGACCTTCTTCTGCTTCTTGGTCGCGTAGAACTGCACGAACCAGCGCGCGGTGAACAGGAAGGTGCCGAGATAGCCGATCAGCTTCCACGGCGTGATCGTGACCAGGTGCAGGTGGGTGAGCGTCTCGTGCATGGTGGCATCGTCGGCAGGGAATCGGGCGATTGTAGCAACGGCCCCACCGGCCTCTCCCGCGCCTTCACCCGTGCTTGACCGCCATCGGGCGAGTCCGTATAGTTGCGCGCTCCCGGCGGGCGGTTAGCTCAGCGGTAGAGCACTGCCTTCACACGGCAGGTGTCGCAAGTTCGATCCTTGCACCGCCCACCATCCGGATACGAAAAACCCGGCCTCGTGCCGGGTTTTTCTTTTTCCCGTCGGGCGCGGTCAGCTGCCGCAGCTGCCGCCCGGGGCGATCCGGCGCACCGAGGGGCGCCCGGAAGCCGAAAGCAGCACCTCGGCGCCCGGGACGCGATCGGTGCTTTCGCCCACGGTCGCACCGGCGGGCAGCGGGCAGACCAGGAAGCTCAGCGCCTGGTTGCCGAGGACCGAGCCTTCCTGGTTGAAGCCGACCGAGGTGACGGCGGCACCGGTGCCGTTGACCAGCCGGATGCTGACGTCCCGCGTGGAAGGGGCCACGCGCAGCACTTCGTCGCCGCTGCCGAAGCTCGCCGTGGGGCCCGGCGCGGTTTCCCGGTACACCACCCAGCCGTTCTCGAAGGCGTTCGTGCCGGTGCACGCGGTGCCGTTGGTGCTCGCGCACATCATGCCGATCACGTGCCGCGTGGCGGCATCGGCGCGGGCGTACTGCAGATCGGCCAGCACGGCGTTGGCCTGCGAGGTGACGGCGCTGCGGCGCATGAAGTCGCGGAAATTGGGCAGCGCGATGCCGGCCAGGATCGCCAGCACCACGATCGCCACCAGCAGTTCGATCAGGGTGAAACCGCGAGAACGCGCGCGCTTCGGCTCGATCATGGCTTGCCCCCGTTGTCGCAGAACTGCGAGACGCGCTGCTGCGCTCGCAGCCTGGCCTGTTCACGTTGCTCGGCGTCGAGCTTGGTGGCGACGTCCGGACTGTCGCCGCTCACCACCATGCGCCCCTGCGACAACACCTTGAGGTCGTTGCGCGCGGCTTCGCAGGACTGCCGCCGGTATGCGGCGGTCGCCTGTTCGAACTGCTGCGCCGACCCGGCCGCCGCCGGCGGCTGTCCGGGCGCGACCCGGGCGGCGCCGGTGCCGCCGACCTTGACCGCCTCGGCCCGCTGCCCGGCAGGCGGCGTGGCGCTGAAGTGCACGGTGCCGGAAGCGTCGGTCCACTTGTAGTAGGTGTCCTGCGCCGACGCCGCGGCAGCCGAGCAAGCCAGCAGCACGCCGAGGAGCAGCATCCCGCCACGCATGCTCAGCGCCCCCAGCACTTGGGGTCGTTGGTAGTGGATCCGGTCGAACCCTGGCGGCCGGCCTGGTCGAGGGACAGCGTCTGGCACGACTTGTCGTCCCGCTGCTGCGTGCCGACGGCGGTGGCCACCACGCTGAAGGCGGTGGTCGAGGTTTTGGCCGGGTCGATGGCGACGGTGTAGTAGCTGCCTGCCATGGAACTGCTGGCGCCCAGATCGCTCAGGTTCTTCGTGTAGGTATTGTTGCTGTAGAGGTAACGCTCCTGGCGCGCTGCCAGATCGGTCAGCGCGCGCTGGGCATCGACGCGGTGCGAGCGCGTGACGTAGTTGCGGTAGGCCGGGACGGCCACCGCCGCCAGGATGGCGACGATGACGACCACGACCATCAGCTCGATCAGCGAAAAGCCCTGCTGCCTGCGCATGCCGTTGTCCTTACTTGTCCAGGGGTTCGTGCCAGGAGATCTCGCTGCTCAGCACCGACTTCAGCGTGGTGATCTCCTTGCAGATGATGGCACCGGTCGAAGTCTGCACGCAGGCGGTCAACTTGCGCTGGCCGGTACCCTCGCCGATGTGCAGGCTGGGCGGCGCCGGCAGGCCCGGCCCCATGTCGGTGGAACGGTTGACCACCTGCTTGCCGGCACCGGCGCCGGTCCCGGCCGAGGTACCGAAGAAGGCGAGCGTGGGGCTGGCGGTGCCGCTCTTGTAGTTGAGCCCGTACAGCGCGCCGCGGCCCACGTCCGTGCAGGTGTCGGTGCCGGGGAAGAAGGTGGTGGTCAGCAGCACGCCGCCGAGCAGGCTCTGCGAGCTGACCACGCGTTCGGACGGCGTGGTGTCGGTGCCGGTCGGCGCCGTGAGGTTCAGATACCAGCCCAGACGCGAGGCGCTGTCGAAGCTGCCGAGCAGTTTGTCGAACGTGTCCAGGGCGTTGCCGCTGGCATCCGTGCCGCCGTTGGTCACCGTGCTGTCGGTGTTGACCGCCACGCCGGTCACGTCCACCAGGTCGGACATCGACAGCGGCAGCGCCTTGTACTGGGTGTCGGTGCTGGACAGCAGCGAGGTGTCGATCAGCCCCACGATCTTCTGCTGCTGCGTGGAGGCCAGGTCGAACTTGGTGTAGGCGCGGCCGGTGCCGAAGAACACCATCGGCGCGCCGCGGTCGTTGCGTCCCACCGTCGGGCGCACGGTCACCGGGCGGTTCAGATCCGACAGTATCCGCTGCGACGTCCAGTTGGCCGGATCGGGATCCTGCGTTCCGCCGTTCATGAAGTTCAGCTTCCACAGCGAGCCGCCGAAGCCGCTGCTGCCGTTGTCCTTCACGCTGCCGAAGTACAGGCCTTCGGACCGACCGTCGAGGTTGAAGTCCGAGGCGATCAGGTCGCCGGCGAAGCTCGCCGCACCCGGGGTCGGGTCGCTGCCGTCGGACGGCGCGCCGATCGTCTTGAAATCGAACACCTTGGCCGGCGTCGCGGACGGCGTGACGCCCGCCCAGTTCATCATGTCGTAGACGCGGATCTTCAGCGAGGTCGAGGCCGCGGCATTGCCGCCCTCGGTGGTTCCCACGCCGCCGTTGTCGGTGGTGCCCGAGCCGGTGAACAGGAAGAACTTGTTCGGGCTGCCCGAGGTGCTGTCGCGGAACATTGCCGCCGCCGGAATGGACGAGGTATAGGTGTCGACCACCTTGGTGATGTCCACGCACGAGGGCAGGTGCCACGCGGTGTTGCTGTCGCAGGCGGCCGTCGCGTCCGACAGGGAGGTATTGGTGAGCTCCGCCAGCAGCACCGGCGGCTTCTCCGGGTTGGTCACGTCCAGTACCGCGTAGGCGGAGAACGAGTTCTGCCGCGCGGGCCGGGTGGCATCGGTGGAGGTATCCACCGAGATCGGCCCGCCGCCGAAGCGGAACGGCACGATCAACACCGTGCCCCACCCCTCCGGATGGTCGGTGTCGTTGGAGAAGATCTTGACGTCCTGCGCGATCGGGCTGCCGTCGACGTAGAAATTGTGCTTGTAGTTGGGGTCGGCCAGCCAGCGCAGGTGCGGCAGCAGGTTGCCCGGCACGTAGGCCCACATCTCCCCGCCGAGCGGATCGTTGGTCACCGAAGTGCCGTCGGTCGGCTGGCGCTGCAGCTTCTGCTCGCGCGAGTTGTAGAAGCCGGCGTTGAAGGCATGCAGCATGCCGTCGTTGGCACCCACGTAGATCACCTGGCGGCGCGCGCGGTAGTGGTCGCGGAACCGGCCGTAGCTGGTGTCGCCGTACAGCAGGTCGAAGGCCTCCGAGGGTGTACCGACCACCACCGGGGTGGAGTCGACGATGTCGCCCAGGCGCAGCACCCGCAGCGTGCCGTCGTTGTTGTAGTCCACCGTGCGCGAACGCCAAAGCTTGGTGCCCTTGCTGTCGGTGTCGGGCACCTCGTAGCCGCGGATCCAGGCGACGACGCGCTTGGCCACGTACGGATCCTGGGTGTTGAGGTAGCGGAAGTTGCCGCTGTAGGTGGTGCTGCTTCCGGTCACCTTCTTGTCGCCGTAGAAGCCGCTGCCGGCGCTGGTGCCGCTGAACACGAACGGCTGCTGCTCGCCGCTGTCCACCACGCCGTTATGATTGGCGTCGATCCAGGTGAAGATGTAGCGCCCGGACGTGCTGGTGGTGGCGTAGGTGCGATTGCTGCTGGTGAAGTCGGACGCGTTCACGCCGGTGTTGAGCGAGGTGGACCACAGCTGCTTCTGCGCGCTCCAGACCGTCTGCAGTTCGTCCAGCCCGTGATCGGTGATGATCGCCTTGCTCTTGTCGAACACGGTCACGGGCGAGCCGTCCGCGTTGGCCGGCATCACCTCGCGGTGGAACTTGGTCTGGTTGTCGTTCGGGTCGAAATAGAACTCCACGACGGGATCGACGTCGTAGCCGTCCAGCACGGCGTTGCCGTCGGCGTCCAGGCCGTTGCCGTTCTCGCGCAGGCGGCCGTAGCTGTCCGTCCACAGGCCGTTGAGCGTGCCGTTCCATGCCGCCTTGCGGTCGTTCGAGTCCTTGCGCTCGGCCTGGTAGAGCGCCTGGTAGACCAAACCTACGCCCTTGGCGCTGTTGGCGACGACCGCCGCCGCGGTACCCGACCCGGCGCGCTTGAGGATGGCATCGAAGGTGCGCGCGAGGCGGTTGGCCAGCTGCGCAGGGTTGCGTACCAGGAAGTAGTTGTCCGGCTGGCCGTCGCTGCCGTCGGCGCCCGTGTCGTTGACGATGGCATCCCACTCGGGCGAGGACTTCTGGTCGGGCTTCTTGTCGCCATTCTGGTCGGAGAAGCCGCCGTACTTGGCCGCATAGAACAGGGGGTTGGGCAGCACGACCTGCTCGGCCGGACCGGTCGAGAGCTTCTCCACCGACGGTGCCCCCCAGGAGGTGGCGCCGCCGATGCTGCCGTACAGCAGGCTGCCGTCGGTGCCACCCGGCCTGAGTACCGTGAAGGTGGCGCCCGGCATCTGCTGGCCGTTGCCGGCGTTGTAGGCGCCGCCCGCGGTGTAGCCGGTCTGCAGGGCGTTGCCCGCGTAGGCGGCGAGCACCTCGGTCCGCACCAGCATCTGCTGGTCGTTCTTGGGGATGTTGCCGCCGTTGCAGGAGTTGGAGGTGGTGCCTTCGCAGATGTCGGGCACGCCGTCCTTGTTGCCGTCGTAGCTGCACGCCGAGCCACGGCAGAAGCTGAGCATCTCGATCAGGTCCTGGTCGTGGTCGTTGCCCCACTGCGAGTCTTCCCACACCACCAGGAAACTGCCGGTCACCGGGCCGTGGGCGTCCGACTGCGTGGGCAGGCCGAACACGTGGCACGGCCCGGTCGTGCTGGTGCCGCAGGTGCCGGGGTTGCTCGGCGCCGTGCCGCTGACGACCTTCAGCCAGTCGCTCTGGGAGAGGTTGGCGGAGGTCTGTCGGCCGACCACCAGGTTGCCCAGGTAGCAGCTGCGCCAGCCCGACGAGCTGTTGAGCTTGGCCGTTCCGTTGTTGTTCGCCTGGCAGTCCGGGGTGATCGAGATCAGGTCGTACTGCGTGTTGTTGGTGGCGACCGGGACCTCGAAGGTGGGCAGGGTCTCGGCCAGCGCGATGGCGTAGGTCTGCACCTTCTGCTCGCCGGTGAGGTCGGGCCGCAGGTCGGTGGTCCAGGCCTTGTACGCCAGGCCGGCCAACTGGTACCCACCCTCCAGCGAGGGCACGTCGGGGCAGATGCCGAAGGTCTGGTTCAGATTGGTGACCGCATGCGGCGCGCAGACATCCTGATAGGTGGTCGAGTCGAGCGGCCCCTGCCGGCCGACCAGGTACTTGAGCGGCTGACCGGCCACCACGGTCGTGTCGAGGCCTTCCAGCTGGCCGACCTGGGTGGTTGCCGGTCCCGCCTCCATGGAGAGCCCGACGGTCGGGATCTCGTCGCTGTCGAACGAGTCCAGCCCGGTGGTGATCATCACGATGCTGCAACTGGCGCAATACGCGTTGCCGCCGTCTTCAGGCTTGCGATAGGGATCCAGCCAGTTGGCCGAAGGGATGCCCAGCAGCGAGCCCCCCTTGGTGAACAGGCCGGTCGGCACGTCGCCGCCGGCGGCCGTGGTGCCCTTGATGTAGCGCAGCGCCTCGGCGTACATCTCGGCCAGCGGGTTGCCGGAATCCTTGCAGGCGTAGGCGTTGCCGCTGGTGGAGCCCGGGTCGATCAGGTGGCCGTTGGCGCCGGACACGTCGCGCGCCAGGATGCCGTAGGTGGGGCAGTCGGTGTAGTTGTCCTTGGACGGGTCCCAGGAGGTGATGCGGAAGCGGCGCAACGTGTTGATGATGCCCTCGTTGCCATCCCCCTGGTTGCAGAACTGGCCGGTCTGCAGGTTGACCTCGTCGACCTTGCCGGTCGAGGGGCTGTAGGTGCAGGCCACGCCGGCGGTGTTGCCGGCGAACAGGCCGATGTTGCGGCGGAGTACGCCACCGGCGCGCGGCGCGGTGTAGCTGCCGGTGATCAGGCCGAAGCGCATCGCGCCGTTCTGGCCGTAGCGCTGCAACAGACCCCACGGCTTCCAGTGGGTGATGGAGCCGGTCGAGGTGGGCTCGACGTAGTCCTTGCAGAAGCTTTCGCGCACGGTGGCGGTCGGCGACGGATCGCAGACCTCCACGCGCATGGTGAGCGTCGCCAGCCTGTCGCTGTTCGCGGAAGCGTCATCGTAGGGGTTGAGGTCGGCGGGCACCCGGTAGCCCAGCGGCTGGGACGAATCGGGCGTGGCGTAGGCGGCCAGCGCATCCTCGCGCCACATGCACTGCTGGCGCGCGGTCGAGGCCCAGTTGTAGAAGGCGCCCTTGGCCACCCGCAACTGCGGCTCGCTCGAGGGCGTCGGCGACACGTTGCACATCGAGAGGCCGCCGGCGGCCTGGGTGGTGGTGTACGGCGTGTACAGGTTGAGGTCCGAGCCGGTGTAGACCTTGGCCCAGGCGTGCAGGTCGCTGGGGATGTAGGAGCGCTCCAGCACGGTGCGGTCCGGATCGTCGACGTAGCGGTTGCCGCCGTAGAGCACCTGGCGCAGCACGTCGATGCGGCTCATGCTCGCCCAGTTCAGGAAGTTGCCGCTCCAGGTCGTGCCGTCGCACTGGTGGTTGGTGGCATCCAGCGTGGCCTTGAACTGGCCGCTGGCGTAGGCGTAGCAGAGGTTCGGGTCGAAGTAGCCCGAGTAATCGAATCGGTTCTGGTAGGTGCGGTCGATGACGCCGTCGCCGTCCAGGTCGGTGTAGTCGGTGTAGGCCTTGATGTAGAGCTGCTCGTCGCGCGACATCACCAGCATGACCAGCGGCGGCACCGAGCCGATGTTGAGCAGCGGATAGGCGGTGTAGTTGTCCGCGGTGGCCGCGCCGCCGTCGCTGGTGGTCGAGATGGGGGTGTCCAGCCCGACGCCGGCCGTTGCGCTCGCGGCATGGGCCGGGGGCACGTAGCCGATGCCCGCGGCGACGGTCACCAGCGCCAGCCCGACGACGTTCAGGAAAAGCCTGCCGAATCGCATATTCAAGTCCCCTGCCCGCATCAGTTGCGGATGGCCTGGCGGTACTGCGCCATGGTCACGGCACGCCCGTTGCCCGGGACGGTGCCGACGCTCATCACTTCGAAGAACATGCTGCCGCCGCCGGCGGCGGCGCCACCGCCGATACCGCGGTAACCCGCCGCCTGCGCGCCGCCCGAACCCTCCGCCAGCACGGTACCGTCCGGCACGATCGAGATCGTGGCCGACACGTTGCGCGAGCAGCTGCTGCTGGTGACGTCGCACATCGACAGGATCAGGTCCGGATGCCAGGTGGAGGTGTCGTAGCGGTTCTCCGCCGGCAGCGAGCCGCAGCTCGGCTCCAGGTTGCCGTAGAACACGTCGAGCTCGCCCGAGCAGGTGGTCTGCAGGCCGTTCTTGAACGCGGTGAGCATCTGGTTGGCCAGCTCGAAGGTGAAATCGTCGTCCGGCAGCGTGCCGCCCAGCTGCACCGGCCAGCCGCGCTGGAACACGTGTTCGTCAAACACCGAGATCGGCACCGCGCGCAAGGTCTCGGAGGTTTCGAATGCCTGTTCCTGGCGGGCGACATTGGTCACCAGGCGCATTTCCATCAGCGTGCCGCGCATGGCGATCACCGCCACCAGCGAGAGCACGACCAGGAACACGAGGCCGACGAACAGCGCGATGCCTTGCTGGCGCGAGCGGGTCATGAGCGTAGTCATTCGGTAGCCACCAGCGTGCGGAAGCGGTTGCGCAGCTGCACCTGCTGGACCAGCTGCGAGCGGGCGAACTGCCAGGGCTTGCTGCCGGTCACGGTGAAATCGGGGCAGCCGGTGGTCACGGTCGAGCCCTGCCTGATCTCGTAGGTGCAGTTGCCCACGGCGTACGTGCCCAGGTGCGGCATCGAGATGTCACGCTGGGACGAGAGCGCGACCAGCCCCACGCTGACCGAGACCACGCGCGACCATTCATCGGCGGTCATCGCCGAGGCGTCCTTGTAGTTCGTCGGCACGATCTGGCTCGGGTCGGTGCCGGTGATGCCGTACCGGAACTGCAACTGCTCGATGCCCTCGACCAGCGGCTCCTCGCTCAGCGCGCCGCTGCTGTCCAGCCGCATGCGCATGAGCGTGGGGATCGGGTTGCCGTCGTCGTCGGCGGCGTCGCAGTGGCTGGCGTCGGTGCCGCCGCTCGGATCGCTGCACGGGCGCAGGTAGTACATGTCCAGGTGGTAGGGGTAGACGTAGCGGCCGATCGAGGCGGCCGGCGGCGTGGTGGGCACGCTGTCGCTACCGAGGAACAGCGCGGCCTGCTGGCCGACCGCCGAGACCAGGTAGACCTGCTTGGGCGCGGCGGAGATCGTGCTGCTGGCCGCCGGATCCATGCCGTCGGCATCCACGTAGCGCGTGACCAGCACGTCCGAGCCCTTCACGTAGTCGGCGTTGTCCACGCAGGAGTCGATCGGGAAGGTGGCGCCGCCCTCGTAGCCGTAGACGCCGTGCTGCGTATCCAGGATCCATGCCTGCGTGCAGTCGCCGCGCGCGGTGACCCCCGGGCTGCCGGTGACCGAGGCACCCTTGTTGCCGCCCCAGAAGTCGGCCATGCGCAGCGACCAGCCGATGCGGTCGGAGGCGAAGCGCACGTTCTGCTGCAGGATGTTGGCGCCCTGCTGCAACTGGTAGGACTTGCGGTTGGCGAGCAAGACCTGGATCAGGCCGGCGACCACGATCAGGCCCAGCACCACCGCGATCATCATTTCCACCAGCGAGAAGCCGGCGGCACGGCGACGCATCCCGGGCATGCGCGGGCTCCTCATGGCAGGAAGCTGAAGCTGTAGGTGCCGTTGTCGGCGGCGGTGAGCTGCTTGTCGCCGTTGAGGTCCAGCCCGTTCCAGGAGACCGTGACGGTGAAGGTGCCCAGGGTCGCGTCGCGGCTGACCCGTGCGGCGGGCGCGCCGACCGCGCCAATGGTGCCGGTTCCGATGCGGTCCAGCCACTCTTTCAGGTCGGTCTTGGCGCGGAAGCACGGCGCGTTGCTGGCGCACGCGGCCGGGTCGGGGGCGACCGAGCCGTCATACAGGTAGTAGCTGCTGCTGCCGTCGGCCGGGTCGACGCCCAGCGGGTTGGCGCGCATCGCGTCGGCCAGGCTGCGGGCCTGGATGATCGCGTTGGTGCGGGACCCGGATTCCTTGGTGAACTGCGCGCCCTTGGTCTGCAGCAGGGCCAGGCCGAGCATGCCCACGCCGAACACGACGATCGCGACCATCACCTCGATCAGCGATATGCCGCGCTGGCCGCGCGGTGCATGACGATTCATTCCAGCCCCCTCCCGGATTGAGCCGACGCAAGCATAGGCCAGCATGCCGCCGACACCATGGCCGCGCTGACGAAAGGCGCCAATTTTCCGACGAGCGGCGCTGCGGCCGCATCCGGATGTGGACTGGGTCACACCGTCAGGGCGCGGGTCAGGGCCTCGCTGCGGTTGCGGCCGGCGTCCTTGGCGCGATACATGGCGGTATCGGCCCGGCGCACCAGCTCCGGCAGGTCGTCCACCTCGTGCTCGACCTCCGCTGCACCGAGGCTGGCGGTGATCTCCAGTCCGGGCGCCAGGTTCGCCAGCGGCAAGGTCTCCACCGCGCGCCGCAGCCGTTCGGCGATCGGCATGGCGGCATCCAGCGAGGTGCCCGGCAGCACGATGAGGAACTCCTCGCCGCCCAGGCGCCCGACCATGTCCTGTGGGCGCAGCACCTGCCGGCAGGCCTGGGCGACGCGCACCAGCACCTGGTCGCCCACGGCGTGGCCGAAGGCATCGTTCACCGCCTTGAAATGGTCCACGTCCAGGACCACGACGCTGAGCGGCGCGCCCTGGGCACGCGCCTCGGCCAGGGCCTGGCGCGCGAGCTCCTCGATGCGGCGGCGGTTGGCGATGCCGGTCAGCGAGTCGGTCATCGCCATGCGGTGCAACCTGCGCGCTCGGCGGAACTCGCGTGCGGCGAGCCACAGCAGCAACAGCATGAGTACGCCGCCGAGCACCAGTGCCAGCCGCTGCCAGCGGCGCACGCGCTCCAGCGACTGGAGCTGCTGCTCCTTCAGCGCCCGGTCGGCGGCCAGCCGCCGGTTCTCCTGCTCGCGCTGCGCCGTCTGGAACTGGTAGTTCATGAGCGTGGCGTGGTCAGAGTGCGCCTTGCGGTCCAGCGCCTTGTGCACCTTCACCAGACGGCGCAGGTCGGCCGCCTCCGCGCCGAGGCGGCCGAGCGCCTCGTAACTGCGTGCGCGGGCATCGAGCAGCTCGGCCAGGTAACGCAGGTTGCCGCTCTGCTGCAGCAGCTTTTCCGCCTGCGCGAACTCGTCGAGCGCCTGCGCGTGCTGGCCCAGCCCTGCATGGGCCTCGGCGGTCTGCAGCAGCACCATGTCACGATTGGAGCGGTCCCCCATGCGCTCGAATCCCGGCTTGGCCAGCGCCAGCTCGGCGAGCGCCTTCGCGTAGTGCCCCTGCAGGTTGTAGGTCTGGGCCAGGCCGAGGTGGATGCCAGCCGCCTGCCACTGGCTGTCGGTCGCCCGCGCCAACGCCAGCGCCTTGCGGAAGTGCTGCTGGGCCGCCGGCTGGTCGCCCGATTCGCTGTCGAGGAAACCCAGTTGCATGTGGGCCGCCAGTTGCTGCTGGCGGTCGTGCCGTTGTTCGCCGATGGCCAGCAGCTTGCCCAGGTAGTCACGCGCCTGGGTCTCCTCGCCCAGCCGGCGGTAGGCCACCGCGATGTTGAACAGGTTCTGCTCGCTTTCGCTGGGTGCACCCACGCTTTCGTAGAACTTCTGCGCCTCGAGGAAATCCACCAGCGCCAGCGCATGCTCCCCCAGCAGCGATTGCACGCTGCCGCGCCAGGTCAGCCCGTCGGCGACCAGACGCTGGTTCTCGTGCCTGCGCGCCAGCTCGATGCCGGCTTCGTAGTCGGCCAGCGCGTCCCGGGGCGTGGTGAGCGCCTCCTGGTTGGAGCCGCGGCAGAAATGGAAGTTGACCTCCGCCTCGACGTAGCCGATGCGCCGGGCCGCCTGCAGGCCCTTCTCCGCATAGGCGATGCCCTCTTCCGGCGGGCCATTCAGGCCGAGCACGCAGTAGAGGTACTCGTAGCGGAGCTCTCGCCGCGGGTCGCCGGCAGGAACCAGGCTCTTGATCTGCGCCAGCACCTTGAGCGTGCCGGCCCGCGTGTCGGGGGCGATCTCGCCGCGCTCCAGCTGCCCTGCCAGGCGATCGAACGCCGCCGCCTGGTCGGCAGGCGGCACTGCGCCGAACACGCGCCCCGTGGCGAGGCACAGCAACAGGATCAGCGCGAACCGCGGCATTGCTCGAAGCGTCGGTGTGGGCAAAGTTCGAAATCCGGTGGATGCGCTTTCCCTGGCGAGCTCTGGCGGTACTCCTGCCCGTAACGGCAGGTCGGGTCGTAACTGTAACGGCGTGCACTCCCCAATCGTCCGCGCCTCCGTCGATCCCCAAGCTTGCCATGCCCCGCGCGCTTGCGCGCGTCACGGCCGATCCGTAGAATTTCCGCCTCTTTGCCGGAATAGCTCAGTTGGTAGAGCGGCGCATTCGTAATGCGTAGGTCGTAGGTTCGAATCCTATTTCCGGCACCAGCCCAAGAAAAAAGGCCCGCATCGCGGGCCTTTTGTCTTGCCGTTCGTGTGGTTCAGAGGCTGGCGGGCACGCTGTCGCCGTCCAGGCGCAGCTCCCGTGGCAGCGCGAAGGTGATCGTCTCGGCCTCGCCGTCCAGCTCGCGGACTTCGCCCGCTCCCCAGGACTGCAGTCGCGCGATCACGTCGCGCACGAGCTTGTCGGGAGCGGAGGCGCCGGCGGTCAGGCCGATCCGTTCGACGCCCTCGAGCCAGGCGCGCTCGATCTGCTCGGCGCCGTCGACCAGGTAGGCCCGCACGCCCTGCTTCTCGGCCAGCTCGCGCAGCCGGTTGGAGTTGGAACTGTTGACCGAGCCGACCACCAGCACCAGGTCGACCGCGTCGGCGAGCCGGCGCACGGCATCCTGCCGGTTCTGCGTGGCGTAGCAGATGTCGTCCTTGCGCGGCCCCTCGATGGACGGGAAGCGCTCGCGCAACGCGGCGATGATCGCCTTGGTGTCGTCCACCGACAGCGTGGTCTGGGTGACATAGGACAGCTGCTCCGGGAAGCGCGGCGCCAGCGACGCCACGTCGCCGACCGACTCGACCAGCAGGATCTCGCCCGGGTTGGTGCTGTTCCACTGACCCATGGTGCCTTCCACCTCGGGATGGCCCGCATGGCCGATCAGCACCACGCTGCGCCCGGTGCGGCCCAGCCGCGCCACCTCCATGTGCACCTTGGTGACCAGCGGGCAGGTGGCGTCGAACACCTTGAGCCCGCGTCCGGCCGCTTCCTCGCGCACCGCCTGGGAAACGCCGTGCGCGCTGAAGATCACCGTCGCGCCGTCGGGCACTTCGTGCAGCTCCTCGACGAACACGGCACCGCCGGCACGCAGCTTCTCGACCACGTAGCGGTTGTGCACCACCTCGTGACGCACGTAGATCGGTGCGCCGTAGGACTCCAGCGCGCGCTCGACGATCGCGATGGCGCGATCGACGCCTGCGCAGAAACCGCGGGGGTTGGCGAGGAGGATGTCCATGGGCGTTCCGAATCGGGGGAAGTCGCGGTGACGCACCGCAGCGCACCTGCGGCAGGGGATTATCGCACGTCCCCCGCCGGCTTCCCGCCGCGCAGGCCGAACAGGATCAGCAGCACCGCACCCACCGTGATGCCGCAATCGGCCACGTTGAAGACGGGATAGCTCCACTGCCGGTAGTAGACGTGGATGAAGTCGGTCACCTGGGCCGCGTGCAACCGGTCGACCAGGTTGCCCAGTGCCCCGCCGACGATCAGCGCCAGGGGCGCTGCCGTGCGCCAGTCGCGGCGCGGGGTACGCGCCAGCCAGACCACCAGCGCGCCGCTGATCAGCAGGGCGAGCGCCACGAAGAACCAGCGCTGCCAGCCGGTGCGGTCGGCCAGGAAATTGAACGCCGCGCCGGTGTTGAAGGCCAGCGTCCAGTTCATCAGCCCCGGTATCACCGGATGCGGCATGCCCGCTGGCTGCAAGGCGTGCAGCGCCCACCACTTGGTGAGCTGGTCCAGGCCGATCACCAGCAGGGAAAGCAGCAGCCAGGGCAAGGCGTTGGGTTTGGGGTATCGCATGCGCATCTCACGGTAGTTCCCGCCCTCCCCGGAGAGGATGCCCGAAGGGCAGGCGGGTGAGGGTTCGGGCGAAGCGGGGCATTGAGGCACCCTCGGCCCCTCACCCCAGCCCCTCTCCGGCGGGAGAGGGGCGTTCAAGGTCAGAACCAGCGGCGCGTCTCGCCCTGCCCCACCACGTTCTCCACGCAGCGGCCGCAGAGCTCCGGATGGTCGGGATGGCTGCCCACGTCCGGGCGACGATGCCAGCAGCGCACGCACTTGGCCGCCTCGCTCACCCCGGCCGACACCCAGGCTTCGCCCTCGGCCAGCTCGACCCTGACGGCCTCGGCCGGACGCGGCGACAGCGGCGAAAGCGCGGCCTCGGAGGTGATGAAGAAGAAGCGCAGTTCCTCCTGGGCCGGCGCATAGCGCGCCAGCAGCGCCGGGTCGGCGTGGATGGCGAGAGTGGCTTCGAGCGAGGCGCCGATGCGGTCGCTCTTGCGCATGCCCTCGAGCACGCGCGCGGCCGCTTCGCGGATCGCCAGCAGGTCGGCCCACCAGCGACGCTGTTCCGGCGAGCCCTGGGTGGCGGCCAGGCCTTCGTACCACGTCTCGAACAGCACGCTTTCGCCGCGTTCGCCCGGCAGGTGCCGCCAGATCTCCTCGGCAGTGAACGCCAGGATCGGCGCCAGCCAGCGCACCAGCGCCTCGGCGATGCGGAACATCGCGCTCTGCGCGCTGCGCCGGCCGTGGCTGTCGGTCGGCATGGTGTAGAGGCGGTCCTTGGTGATGTCCAGGTACAGCGCGCCCATCTCGTTGGTGCAGAAGTTCTGCACGCGGGCGACGATGTCCGGGTAGTCGTAGCGCTCGTACGCGGCGACGATCGCCTGCTGCGCATCGAACGCCTGCTGCGCCGCCCACTGGTCCAGCGGGAGCGTCTGCTCCACCGGCAGCAGGTGCCTGGCCGGATCGAAGCCGTCCAGGTTGCCGAGCAGGAAGCGCGCGGTGTTGCGGATGCGCCGGTAGCTGTCCGAGACGCGCTTCAAGATCTCGTCGGAGACGGTCATCTCGTTGCGGTAGTCCGCCGAGGCCACCCACAGGCGCAGCACGTCCGCGCCGAGCGTGTCCATCACCTTCTGCGGTGCCACCACGTTGCCCAGCGACTTGGACATCTTGCGGCCCTGCGCATCGACGGTGAAGCCGTGCGTGAGCACCTCGTCGTAGGGCGCGCGGCCATGGATCGCCGAGGCGGTCAGCAGGGAGGACTGGAACCAGCCGCGGTGCTGGTCCGAGCCCTCCAGGTACATCACCTCGTACTGCGACGCGTCGCCCTGCTGCAGTTCCGGCCGCTGGCCGAGCACGCAGAAGTGGGTGACGCCCGAGTCGAACCACACGTCGAGGATGTCGGTGACCTTCTCGTAGTCGCCGGCCTGCTCGCCCAGCAGCTCGGCCGGATCGAGCGCGTACCAGGCGTCGACACCGCCCTGCTCCACCTTCTTCGCCACCTGCTCCAGCAGCCCGACGGAATCGGGATGCGGCGCCTGCGTGGCCTTGTGCACGAACAGCGCGATCGGCACGCCCCAGGTGCGCTGGCGGCTGATACACCAGTCCGGGCGGCCGGCGACCATGCCGGCGATGCGCTCCTCGCCCCAGGCGGGTACCCAGCGCACGTCCTTGATCGCCTTGATCGCGGTCGCGCGCAGTTGCGCCTGCTCCATGCCGATGAACCACTGCGGCGTGGCGCGGTAGATCACCGGGGTCTTGTGGCGCCAGCAGTTGGGGTAGCTGTGCTCGATCTTCGCCTGCGCCAGCAGTACGCCGCGCGCGCGCAGCAGCTCGGCGATGGCGTCGTTGGCCTTCCAGATGTGCAGGCCGGCCAATTCGAGGCCGTCGGCCGCCGGTACGTCCTCGCGGTAGGCCCCGCGGGGGCCGACGTAGTTGAGCGTGGAGAGGCCGTTCTCGCGGCCGACCACGAAGTCCTCCACGCCGTGGTCGGGCGCGGTGTGCACGGCGCCGGTGCCGTCCTCGGCGGAGACGTGCTCGCCGAGCAGGATCGGGACGTGGCGCGGGTAGAACGGATGCTGCAGCCGCAGGCCGTCGAGGTCGCCGCCCCTGGCATGGCCGAGCACGTGCGCGGCATCGACGCCGTAGCGCCTGAGCGCCGGCTCGACCAGCGCGCTGGCGATCACCAGCAACACGCGCCGACCTTCGCGCGCGGGGCCTTCGACCAGCGCGTATTCCAGCTCCGCGCCCAGCGCCACCGCCTGGCTGGAAGGCAGCGTCCAGGGCGTGGTGGTCCAGATCGGCACGGCAACGACGGCGTCGCCCGGGTCCACTGCGAACTTGCCCGCCAGCGCCGCCGGGTCGACCGCGTCATAGGCCACGTCGACCGCGGGCGACACCTTGTCGCCGTACTCGATCTCCGCCTCGGCCAGCGCCGAGCCGCAGTCGAAACACCAGTACACCGGCTTGGCGCCGCGCACCACGTGGCCGTTGGCGAGGATGCGCGCCAGCGCGCGCAGCATGTCCGCCTCGTAGCGGAAGTCCATCGTCTTGTAGGGATGCGACCAGTCGCCGAGCACGCCCAGCCGCTTGAAGCCGGCGCGCTGTCCGTCCACCTGCTCCTGCGCGTACTCGCGGCATTTCTGGCGGAACGCGGTGGCATCGAGCTTCTCGCCCGGCTTGCCGTGTTTCTTCTCCACGGCGATCTCGATCGGCAGGCCGTGGCAGTCCCAGCCCGGCACGTAGGGCGAGCGGTAGCCGGCCAGCAGCTTGGAGCGGACCACCATGTCCTTGAGGATCTTGTTGACCGCATGGCCGATGTGGATCGAGCCGTTGGCGTACGGCGGGCCGTCGTGCAGCACGAACATCCGGTCGCGTCCGGCCGTGCGCTGCTGGATCTGCCCGTAGCGGTCGGCCTGCTCCCACTCGGCCAGCCACGCCGGCTCGCGCTTGGGCAGGTCGCCGCGCATCGGGAAGTCCGTCTGCGGCAGGTTGATCGTGCTCTTGTAGTCGTGCGTCATCGTGGGAACGGCCCTTTGGGCGCCGAACGCGCAGGAAGCGCCGGCGAACCGCTAAAACTAGTGGAATTTGCTGCGCTGCGGTAGGGGCGCCCCGTGTGCCCGGGCCCGGATTCAGGCCTCCGCCAGCCTCGGGTTCATGCCGAGCAGCTCGCGCGCCTGGCGCGCGTCGCGGTGCATCTGTTCGGTGAGCGCCTCCAGGCCGTCGAACTTCTGCTCCTCGCGCAGCTTGGCGACGAACTCCACCGCCATGCGCCGACCGTACAGGTCGCCCTCGAAATCGAACAGGTGCACTTCCAGCACCGGCTGGGTGACCTGGTTCACCGTCGGGCGCAGCCCCAGCGAGGCCACGCCCGGCCAGCTGCACGGTGCCTCGCCCAGGCCCACGCGCACGGCGAAGATGCCCAGCACCGGACTCACCCGGCGGCGCAGGTGGATGTTGGCGGTGGGAAAGCCCAGCGTACGCCCGAGCTGGTTGCCGCGCTCGATGCGACCCTCGATCACGAACGGCCGTCCCAGCAGCGGCGCCGCGCCGGCGAACTCGCCGGCGGCGAGCAGGCCGCGCACGCGCGTGGCCGAGACGCGCGCGCCCTCGAGCAGCACCGGCGGCATCACGTGGGTGGCGAAGCCGAGCTCGCGGCCCATCCGCGCCAACATCGCGACGTCGCCCGCGCGCTTGTGGCCGAAACGGAAGTCGCTGCCCACCCAGACCTCCCGCGCCGCCATCCGATGGACCAGCACGCGGCGCACGAAATCCTCCGCGGACATCGCCGTGAGCGCGGCGTTGAAGCGCAGTAGCAGCACCTGCGCCATGCCGGCGGCGGCGAAGCCGCGCAGCTTCTCGCGCACGCCCGACAACCGCGGCACCGGTTCCGGCGAGAAGTACGCCCGCGGCAAGGGTTCGAAACTCACCACGCCCGGCGCCAGATCCAGCTCGCCTGCGCGCAGGCGTACCTCGGCCAGCAGGGCCTGGTGGCCCCGGTGCAGGCCGTCGAAGGCGCCGATCGCCACCACGCTGCCCGCGGGCGCCATGCACGGCCCCGCGACGTCCCTGGAAAGTCTCATCCGGCGAGTATAAGGAAGTCCGCCCTCCGCCGCGCCCGCTGTCGCCCCGTAGGAGCGCTTGCTCGCGATGCTTTTTCGTCGCCCACCATCGGGCAAGGGCATCGCGGGCCAGCTCGCTCCTGCAGGTACGGCCCGCAACCTACACGCCGCGCAGGTCGCGCAGGCGGAAACCGGCGGCGAACAATACGGCGACGTAGGTCGCGCCGCCCGCGGAAACCAGCGCCGCCAGGTGCCACAGCCGGGTCACGCTCGGCACGCCGGTCCAGTCCGGCCACAGCCAGCGGCCCAGCAGCAGCACGGCCACCATGGCCGCGCAGGCCAGCGCCAGGCGCGTCAGGTGCCGTGCCCAGCCGTGCTGGCGCTCGTACACCCCGGCCTGCTTCAGCCAGCGCCACAGCAGCCCCAGGTTGATGTAGCTGGCCAGAGCGCTGGCCATGCCCAGCGCCATGTGCAGGCCCGGCACCTCGGCCAGCGCCTGCAGCCATGGCGCCTGCTTCTGCGCGGGCGTGGCCCACAGCGTGAACAGCAGCACGACGAACAGCACGTTCAGCACCATGTTGGCGACCAGCGAAGCAACGCCCGCGCGCACCGGCGTGCGCGTGTCCTGCCGCGCGTAGAAGGCCGGCAGCAGCACCTTGACCAGCGCGAAGGCCGGCAGGCCGAAGCTGAGCGCGGTGATGGAAAGCGTCGCCATGCGCGTATCGAACGCGTCGAAGCGGCCGTGCTGGAACAGCGTGGCCACCAGCGGCTCGGCCAGCAGCATCAGGCCGAACATCGCCGGCACCGAGATCAGCAGCGTGGTGCGCAGGCCCCAGTCCAGCGCCCTGGAGAAGCCTGCACGGTCGGTCGCCACGTGGTGGCGCGACAGCGAGGGCAGGATCACCGTGCCCAGCGCCACGCCGAACACGCCCAGCGGCAGCTCCAGGAAGCGGTCCGCCTGCGACAGCCAGCTCTGCGAGCCGGCGATCAGCAGCGAGGCGATCACGGTGTCGAGCAGCAGGTTGATCTGCGCCACCGACGAGCCGAACAGCGTGGGCACCATCAGCCGCATGATCCGGCGCACCAGCGGATGGCTCCAGCCCCAGCGCGGCAGCGCCAGCAGGTCCAGTCCGCGCAGCGCCGGCAACTGGAACAGCAGTTGCAGGATGCCCGCGGCGAGGATCGCCCAGCCCATCGCCATGATCGGCGTCTGCAGCCGCCTGGACAGCCACAGCGCGCCGGCAATCATGCACAGGTTGAGGATCACCGGCGTCAACGCCGGCAGGCCGAAGCGGTGGAAGCTGTTCAGCGCCCCGCCGCACAGCGCCGTCAGCGAAACGAACAGCAGGAAGGGGAAGGTCAGCCGCAGCAGCTCGACGGTGAGCGTGAACTTGTGCGCCTCGTCGATGGCGCCGGGCGAGAACAGCATGGTCACCTGCGGCGCGAAGACCACCCCGACCGCGGTGACCACCAGCAGCACGCCGCCCAGGGTGCCGGACACCCGTGCCATCAGTTCCTTGAGCTCGGCGTGGGTGCCCTTTTCCTTCACCTCGGTGAACACCGGGACGAACGCGGTCGAGAACGAGCCCTCGGCGAACAGCCGGCGCATGAAGTTGGGAATGCGGAACGCCACCCAGAACGCGTCGGTCGCCGCGTTGGCGCCGAAGGCGGCGTTGATCGCCATGTCCCGTACCAGGCCGAGCACGCGCGACACCATCGTCATGCTGCTGAACGAGAGCAGCCCGCGGAACATGCTGGGGGTCTTCATGCGTGGGGGCGAAACCTGGCGAGGCGAAAGCCCCTAGTGTGACAGCCTGCCGGGGCGCGGAGATAGCGGCCGATGGCGGCGGCATGGCGAGGAGACGCCCAGCGCCGGGCGTCCTGCCATCCGCCACCTCGCCGACGCCCGCCTACACCGGCCGTCGGCGGGCAGGCGGGCTAAACGGTTGACCGGCCAGCGCATTGCCCGCATAATTGCGCGTCTTTTTCCAACCCAAGCCTTCTCTGGAGTTCTACCTTGGCCAACATCAAGTCCGCGAAGAAGCGCGCGCGCCAGTCCGAGCAGCGCCGCCTGCGCAACGTCAGCGCCCGTTCCATGGTGCGCACCGCCCTGAGGAAGGTCGTCAAGGCCATCGAGGCGAAGGACAAGGCCGCCGCCGTGGAAGCCTTCGCCGCCGCGCAGCCGGTCATGGACCGCTACGCCGCGCGTGGCCTGATCCACAAGAACAAGGCCGCTCGCCACAAGAGCCGCCTCAACGCGAAGATCCGCGAGCTGGCGTAAGCCGGCCTCTCGTCTACGGGTTGGTGGAAGGGCCGGCGCACGCCGGCCTTTTCTTTTGGCCCGCGTGAGGCCCGGACCCGAGGCATCGCGAACGAGCAGGAAACGGCTGTACAGGAGCGAGCTTGCTCACGATGCCCTTGCCTGCCCGGCCAGGGCCCAGCCAGGTGCTCCCCGGGTCAACGCCCGCGCAACGCCGCCGCCAGCGCGGCCACCACCGCCGGGGCGCTCTCCTCCCGATCCGCCGGCAGCCCGGTGATGGCCGTCCGCCAGCGCATCGCCGAGTCGCGTCGGGTGCGCGCGGAAGCATGGAATTCGTCGGCGCGGCTGCGCGTGGCGACCTCGGCCAGGTTGCCGGGCCGGATCCCGGCGCCGGCCATGATGCGGATGCGCCCGGCTGCCTGCGCGACCAGCGCCGCGATCGCCGGCGCCCCGTGCTGCGCGCTGTCGCGCCCGCCCGAGGTGAGCACCCGCTCGCAGCCCAGGGCGATCACCTCCTCCAGCGCGCGCGCCGGTTCGCGCACGGCGTCGAAGGCGCGGTGGAAGGTCACCCCCAGCGTGCCCGCCGCGGCCACCAGCGCGGCGCAGCGGGCGCGGTCGATTCCGCCGTCGGGGTCCAGCGCACCGATCACCACGCCGTCGCAGCCCAGGCGCACGCAGGCGTCGACGTCACGCAGCATGACCTCCAGCTCGGCATCTTCGTACAGGAAGTCCCCGTCGCGCGGGCGGACCAGCACGTAGAGCGGCAGGCGCACGCGCTCGCGCACCGTGGCGATCAGACCGTACGAAGGCGTGGTGCCGCCGCCGGCGAGGTTGCCGCAGAGCTCCACCCGGTCGGCACCGCCTGCCTGCGCGGCCAGCGCCGAGGCGAGCGACCCGGCGGCGATCTCCAGCAGCGGGCGCGGCATCAGGAGAAGCTCGTGGCGTACACGCTGGGCGAGGCGTAGAGGCCATCCGGCCGGCGCGCGTCGCACACCGCGTACGTGAAGCCGTGCTGGATCGCATGGGCACCCACGGCGCCGTCGCGGCGCAGCGCGATGAAGCCCACCTGCATCTCGCGCGCGCCGTCCGGCCGCTTCTTCACGATGCGCCGCACCGCTTCCTCGCAGGCTTCCTGCGGGCTGCGTCCCTGGCGCATCAGCTCGACCACCAGGAAGCTGCCGGCGTTGCGGATCACTTCCTCGCCCACGCCGGTGGAGGTGGCGCCGCCGACCTCGCCGTCCACGTAGAGGCCGGCACCGATGATCGGACTGTCGCCGACCCGCCCGTGCAGCTTCCAGGCCATGCCGCTGGTCGTGCAGGCCCCCGCCAGGTGGCCATGGGCATCCACGGCGAGCATGCCGATGGTGTCGTGGTTGCGCGGACCGCCCGGCAGGTTGCGGTGGTAGTCGAGGTTTTCGCTGTTGGCCACGGGCTTGTACCTGGCCGTCTTCAACCATTCGTGCCAGGCCTTCTCGGCCTCCGGCGTGAGCAGGTTCTCCTCGTGGAAGCCCTGCTCGCGCGCGAACTGCAGCGCGCCGTCGCCGACCAGCAGCACGTGCGGCGTCGCCTCCATCACGCGGCGCGCCACGCGGATCGGGTGCGCGATGCGCTCCAGGCAGGCGACCGCGCCGCAGCGACCGTCGCCGTCCATGATGCTGGCGTCCAGGGTGACCTTGCCGTCACGGTCGGGGTAGCCGCCCTTGCCCACGCTGTGGTTCCCGAGGTCCGATTCGGGCACCTGCACGCCCTTTTCCACGGCGTCCAGCGCCTTGCCGCCGGCGGCCAGCACCGTCCAGGCCGCCTGGTTGGCCGGCACGCCGAAGTCCCAGGTCGAGATCACGCGGGCGCCGGCCAACGCCGGCAGCGCGCCCTTCGCCGGCACAGCGGCGGCGGCCGCGAAGCGTGGCGCGGCCAGCGCACCGGCGGCCAGCACCGAGGTTTTCAGGAAGTCGCGGCGGGACGGCATGGCGGATCCTCTGACGGCGGCCCGGGGGCCTGATCCCGCGCATGATGCGCGATTACCGCCAGGCGGGCGAGCCGCGCCCGAGAATCCCGTTCACGCCACGCGCCTTCAGCGCGCCCCACCCTCGTCGCGCAGTCGCACGTCGCCCGGCTGCATGTCCGTGCGTTCCGCGCGCGCCTGCCGCTGCGACTCGAAGAAGCGCTGCACCTGCTGGCACACGGCCATCGTGTTGTCGCGGGCGATCGCCGACACCAGGAACCAGGGCGCCTGCCAGTCCAGCCGGGCCACGATGTCCTCGGCGACCGCCTGGCGCTCGTCCTCGGGCAGCACGTCGGCCTTGTTGAGCACCAGCCAGCGCGGACGTTCCAGCAGCTGCGGGTCGAACTTGGCCAGTTCCTGCTCGATGGCACGCACCTGCTCGGCCGGATCGCTGCCGTCGATCGGCGCGATGTCGACCAGGTGCAGCAGCAGCCGCGTGCGCGAAACGTGGCGCAGGAACTGGATGCCCAGGCCGGCCCCTTCGGCGGCGCCCTCGATCAGGCCGGGAATGTCCGCGATCACGAAGCTCTGGTCGGTGCCCAGGCTGACCACGCCCAGGTTGGGGTGCAGCGTGGTGAACGGGTAGTCGGCCACGCGCGGCGTGGCCGCCGAGACGGCGCGGATGAAGGTGGACTTGCCGGCGTTGGGAAAACCGAGCAGGCCCACGTCCGCCAGCAGCCTGAGCTCCAGCTTGAGTTCGCGCACCTCGCCCGGGGTGCCCGGCGTGGCCTTGCGCGGCGCCCGGTTGACCGAGCTCTTGAAGTGGATGTTGCCCAGCCCGCCCTTGCCGCCCTGCGCCACCAGCAGGCGCTGGCCGTGCTGGGTCAGGTCGCCGATCACCTCGTCGGTGTCGACGTTGGTCACCACGGTGCCGACCGGCACACGGATGACCGTGTCCTCGCCGCCCTTGCCGTACATGTCCGAGCCCATGCCGTTCTCGCCGCGCTGCGCCTTGAACACGCGCTGGTGGCGGAAGTCGATCAGCGTGTTGAGGCCCTCGTCGGCCACCAGCCACACCGAGCCGCCGCTGCCGCCGTCGCCGCCATTGGGGCCGCCGAACGGGATGAACTTCTCGCGCCGGAAGCTGACGCAGCCGTTGCCGCCGTCGCCAGCCTGGACTTTGATGATCGCTTCGTCGACGAATTTCATGGCTTGAAGACCGGGAACGGGGAACGGGAACGGGAACGGGCAGAGCGTCAGGCTCAAGGTTAACCGGGAAGCTGCATGTTCCCCGTTCCCTGTTCGCCGTTTCCTGCCTCACAAAAAACAAAAGCCCCGCCGAAGCGGGGCCTTCGCCGCGGTGCAAGGGCAGCTCAGCCCTTGACCACGCTGACGAACTTGCGGTTGTTCTCGCCGCGCGTCTTGAACTCGACGATGCCGTCGGTCAGCGCGTACAGCGTGTGGTCACGGCCCAGGCCCACGCCGGTGCCGGCATGGAACTTGGTGCCGCGCTGGCGGACGATGATGTTGCCGGCCTCGATGGCCTGGCCGCCGTACACCTTCACGCCCAGGTACTTCGGGTTCGAGTCGCGACCGTTGCGGGACGAACCTACGCCTTTTTTGTGTGCCATGACTTGTAATCCTCCGGCTCTGTATCAGGCGTTGATGCCCGTGATCTCGACTTCGGTGAAATGCTGCCGGTGGCCCATCTGCTTCTTGTGGTGCTTGCGGCGGCGGAACTTGATGATGCGCACCTTGTCGGCGCGGCCGTGGCGACGCACGGTGGCCGAAACGGTGGCGCCGGCAACGGTCGGCGCGCCGACGTTGACGGAGTCGCCCGAGCCGACCAGCAGAACCTGGTCGAAGCTCACGTTGGCGCCTTCCTCGGCATCCAGCAGCTCCACGCGCAGCACGTCGCCCTGCTGGACGCGGTACTGCTTGCCGCCGGTCTTGATGACTGCGTAACTCATGGGAATGTCCCTTCTGTCGTTATTCTCTTGGGTGTCGCCACGCTCTAACCGGCCGTGGTGAACGCGGGAGTATAGCGAGCCTGTCAAGGCCTGGTCAAGAATTGAGCAGCGCGGCTCAGTGCGCCGCCGTACCGGCGGGCGCCGGCGCGGGCGGCGTGGCCGGGCACCGGCCCTGCTCGTCGATGCGGCCGTCCTTCTGCAGCTCGGCCAGCATCGCACGGGCCCGGTCGCGCCCCCACGCCTGGCCCAGCTGCATGCCCTCGGCCATGGTGGCGGGCATCTCGGTGATCACCTTGCGGCCCAGCGGCGAGCGGTAGAACTTGATCAGCCCCTGGATGTCGGCCGCGGTGAAATGGCGCTGGTAGATCGGCACCATGCGGTCGGTCAGCTCGCGCGCGCCGTTGGCGTCGATGAAATCCTGCCAGTAGCTGGCCGGGATGCACGGCAATTGCTGCTGCATCATCGCGGCCATCTGCGTGTTCATCTGGCTGAGCATGCGGCCCACGCCCAGCGCGTCGATGAGCTGGCGCACCTGTGCCTGGCTGGGCGGCTTGGGACTGGTCGCCGCCACGCCGCCCGTGCCCGCCGCCAGCAACAGGCCGGCCCCCAGTACGATCCACTTGCGCATGTCCTGCCCCATTGCCTCGCCACCGGACGCGGAAGCCGCGTATTGGGCCACAGCGGGGGCACGGACGCATAGCCGCCAATAACTGACCTCGCCAGGTTGGTATAGTGGGGGGTCCTCCCCATATCCCTGTGCGATGGAAACCATACGCATCCGCGGCGCCCGCACGCACAACCTCAAGAACATCGACCTGGATCTGCCGCGCGATCGCCTGATCGTGATCACCGGCCTGTCCGGCTCGGGCAAATCCTCGCTCGCCTTCGACACGATCTACGCCGAAGGCCAACGCCGCTACGTCGAGTCGCTCTCGGCGTATGCGCGCCAGTTCCTGTCGATGATGGAAAAGCCCGACGTCGACCACATCGAAGGGCTGTCGCCGGCGATCTCGATCGAGCAGAAGTCCACATCGCACAACCCGCGCTCGACCGTCGGCACGATCACCGAGATCTACGACTACCTGCGCCTGCTCTACGCCCGCGTGGGCACGCCGCGTTGCCCTGACCACGCCATCCCGCTGGAGGCCCAGACGGTCAGCCAGATGGTCGACGCCACGCTGGCGCTGGATCCGGAAAAACGCTGGATGCTGCTCGCGCCGGTGGTGCGCGAGCGCAAGGGCGAGCACGTGCAGGTGTTCGACCAGTTGCGCGCGCAGGGCTTCGTGCGTGCCCGCGTCGACGGCGTGGTGTACGAACTCGATGCCGTGCCGCCGCTGACCCTGCGCCAGAAGCACACCATCGAGGTGGTGATCGATCGGTTCCGTCCGCGTGAAGACCTCAAGCAGCGCCTGGCCGAGTCGTTCGAGACCGCGCTGCGCCTGGGCGACGGGCTGGTGATCGTGGTCGACATGGACGACGACAAGGCGCCCGAGCAACTGTTCTCCTCGCGCTATTCCTGCCCGGTCTGCGACTACTCGCTGCCGGAGCTGGAGCCGCGCCTGTTCTCGTTCAACTCGCCGATCGGCGCCTGCCCGAGCTGCGACGGCCTGGGCGTGACGCAGGTGTTCGACCCGGCGCGCGTGGTCGGCCATCCGGAGCTGCCGCTCTCCAACGGTGCGATCCGCGGCTGGGACCGGCGCAACCCGCACTACTTCCAGATGCTGCAGTCGCTGGCGGCGCATTACGGGTTCGAAGTCGACACGCGCTGGCGCGACCTGCCGCCGCACATCCAGCAGGCGATCCTGTACGGCAGCGGCAAGGAGAAGATCGCCTTCCGCTACCTCACCGAGCGCGGCGGCCGGGTGACCCGCGAGCATGCGTTCGAGGGCATCCTTCCCAACCTCGAGCGCCGCTACAAGGAAACCGAATCGACCGCAGTGCGCGAGGAGCTGGCCAAGTACATCAGCGACCATCCCTGCCCCACCTGCGAAGGCCAGCGCCTGAACCGCTCGGCGCGCAACGTGTTCGTCGCCGACCACGCGCTGCCGGCGCTGACCAACCGCTCGATCGACGATGCGCTGGCCTTCTTCGATCAGCTCAGGCTCACCGGCTGGCGCGGCGACATCGCGGCCAAGATCGTCAAGGAGATCCGCGAGCGCCTGACCTTCCTCAACGACGTGGGCCTGAACTACCTCACGCTGGACCGCCAGGCCGACACGCTCTCCGGCGGCGAGGCCCAGCGCATCCGCCTGGCCAGCCAGATCGGCGCCGGCCTGGTCGGCGTCATGTACGTGCTGGACGAACCCTCCATCGGCCTGCACCAGCGCGACAACGAGCGCCTGCTCGGCACCCTCACGCGCCTGCGCGACCTCGGCAACACGGTGATCGTGGTCGAGCACGACGAGGACGCGATCCGCGCCGCCGACCACATCCTGGACATCGGCCCGGGCGCCGGCGTGCACGGCGGCGACGTGGTGGCGCAGGGTACGTTGAAGGACATCCTGGCCACGCCCGCCTCGCTGACCGGCCAGTACCTCTGCGGCGCGCGCAGCATCGAGGTGCCGACCGAGCGGCGCAAGCCGGCCGGCGAGGATGCCTGGCTGCGCCTGACCGGCGCGCGCGGCAACAACCTGAAGAATGTGGACCTGGCGATTCCCGCAGGCCTGTTCACCTGCGTGACCGGCGTGTCCGGCTCGGGCAAGTCCACGCTGGTCAACGACACGCTGTTCCGCCTCGCGGCTGCCGAGCTCAATGGCGCCAGCGCACAGCCGGCCCCGTACGCCTCGGTCAGCGGCATGGAGCTGTTCGACAAGGTGGTCGACATCGACCAGTCGCCGATCGGTCGGACGCCGCGCTCGAACCCGGCGACCTACACCGGCCTGTTCACGCCGCTGCGCGAACTGTTCGCGCAGGTACCCGAGGCGCGCGCGCGCGGCTACACGCCGGGCCGGTTCAGCTTCAACGTGCGCGGCGGCCGCTGCGAGGCCTGCGAGGGCGACGGCATGATCAAGGTGGAGATGCACTTCCTGCCCGACGTGTACGTGCCCTGCGACGTCTGCCACGGCAAGCGCTACAACCGCGAGACGCTGGAGATCCACTACAAGGGCCACACCATCGCCGACGTGCTGGACATGACGGTGGAGGACGCGCTGAAGCTGTTCGAGAACGTGCCGGTGATCGCGCGCAAGCTCGACACCCTGCGCGCCGTGGGCCTGGACTACATCAAGCTCGGCCAGAGCGCGACCACGCTCTCCGGCGGCGAGGCGCAGCGCGTGAAGCTCTCCAAGGAGCTGTCCAAGCGCGACACCGGCCGCACCCTCTACATCCTGGACGAGCCCACCACCGGCCTGCACTTCCACGACATCGAGCAACTGCTCGACGTGCTGCACCAGCTGGTCGACCAGGGCAACACCGTGGTGGTGATCGAGCACAACCTCGACGTGATCAAGACCGCCGACTGGATCGTCGACCTCGGCCCCGAGGGTGGCGCCGGCGGCGGGCGCATCCTGGTGGCGGGCACGCCGGAAGAGGTGGCGGCCACGCCCGAGTCGCACACCGGCCGCTTCCTCGCGCCGCACCTGAAGGCGGCCGCACGCGCCGACGAGCCGGCCAGGCCGGCCGGCAAGCGCGCGAAGAACACGCTCAAGCACATCGCCTCGGCCGACAAGCACAAGCCGATGCCGCGGAAGAAGCGCTCGTGAGCCCGCGCAAGTCCACCCGCAAGCGCGCCGCCATCGGACCGTCGGCCGAGGCAGCCGCGACGGAGGGCGCCAGCCCGTTGTTCACCGCCGCCATCGGCGTGCGCTGGCGCGACCTCGACGCTTTCAACCACGTCAACAACGCCACCTACCTCACCTACCTGGAGGAGGCGCGGTTGCAGTGGTTGAGCCACGTGCCCGGACCGTGGTTCGACGAGCGGTCGATGCCGGTGCTCGCCGCCAGCGCGGTCAACTACCGGCGGCCGATCGAGTGGCCGGCGCAACTGCACGTGGAGCTCGGCTGCACACGGCTGGGCACCAGCTCGGTCACCCTTGCCCACCGCATCCTCGATGCGCAGGACGCCGACCGCCTGTACAGCGACGGCCACGTGGTGCTGGTGTGGATGGATCCCGCTTCCGGCAAACCTGTGCCGCTGCCACAGGCGATCCGCGACGCCGTCGAGATCCGGCAGGCCGACGGCTAGGTCCGCCGTACGGTCGAGCCCGGTTCAGCCGGCCGACGGGGCGGATGCCTCTATGATGGCGGCACCCCACGATGGAGCCTGCCGATGCACCAGCCCCCTCGCCGTGCCCTCGCCCTCGCCTGCCTCGCTGCACTGTGCGCCGCCCCGCTCGCCCACGCCGCCGCCGGCAGCGAGATGACCCTCTACCGCAGCGACAGCCCCGCACTGTTCGCCGGCCACGGCGACGGCAGCGTCGACGACGGCTACGCGGTGGTGCGCGAAAGGCGCGCGCTCACGCTCCAGGCCGGCATGCAGGACGTCACCCTCGGCGACCTGCCGCTCTACCTCGATCCCGAGGCGATCGCGCTCGCCTTTCCCGACGGCATCGCGCAGGTGCGCTCGCAGCGCCTGTTGCTCGGTCAGGGCAACGAGGCGGCACTGGCCGGCCTGGTCGGTCGCCCGGTCGACGTGGTCGGTGCGAACGGCCAGCCGCTCGCCAGCGGCACCCTGCTGCGCGCCGCCGACGGCCTGCTGGTGCGCGACGGCGGCGGCAGCACCCTGGTCCGCGACTACGCCGCGGTGCGGACGCAGGGCGGCGACTTTCCGCTCGGTTCCAGCCTGCGCCTGCGCCTGGACGCCAGCCGCGCCGGCCCTGCCAACGCTACGCTGAGCTACCCCACGGGTGGCCTGGGCTGGCGTGCGGCATACGTGGCTACGCTGCAGCCAGGTGACAACTGCCGCATGCAGTTCGAGTCGCGCGCCAGCATCGCCAACCGCAGCGGGCGGGACTGGCACGACCTGGCGCTGAAACTGGTCGCCGGCGAGCCGCGCTTCGCCAAGCCGGCGGCGCCGCGCCCGATGATGGCCATGGCGCGGGGCTACGCCAAGGCCGAGGACGCGGCCATGCCCCAGCAGAGCGCGCTGGCCGACTACCGCCTGTACACCCTGCCGCAACCGGTCGACCTGCCCGACGGCAGCGTCAGCCAGGTGCCGCTGTACGCGCCGCGGACCCTCGATTGCGAACGCACCGCGCTGTACGAGACCGGCGGCGGCTGGAACCCGCCGCAGCCCATGCTCGACCCCGGCTTCAACGTCGGCGGCGGCAACACCGTGGAAAGCACGCTGCGTTTCGAGGCCTTCGACAGCCTGCCGGCGGGCTACCTGCGCGTGCTGGGCGCCGATCGCGCGGGCGTGCCGCAGTTCCTGGGCCAGGGCCGCATCGACGACACGCCCAAGGGCGCCGACGCCAGGCTCACCTTGGGCACCGCCTTCGACCTGCGCGCCGAACGCGAGCGCACCCTATTCCGCGTGGACCGGGCCGGGCGCAGCATGGACGAGGCCTTCCGCATCGTGCTCAGCAACGCCGGCGAGACCACGCGCACGGTCACCGTGCGCGAGCACCCCAGCCGCTGGCGCGAGTGGACGCTGGTGTCCTCCTCGACCCGACCCTCGCGGCAATCGCCCGACCTGCTGGAGTTCAAGGTGGACGTGCCGGCGGGCGGCAAGACCACGCTGGACTACCAAGTGCGCTACCGCTGGGCCGCCGACGTGACGGCGCAGTGACACGGAGACCTGCCATGCTCGACATCCTTCCGCACGACGACGGCATCGCCGAGATCCGCCTGGCGCGCCCGCCGGTCAATGCGCTGAACATGGAACTCGTCGCCGCCCTGCGCGAGGCGATCGCCCAGGCCGCCGGCAACGGCACCCGCGGGCTGGTGGTCTCCGGCGCGCCGGGCCTGTTCTCCGCCGGCGTGGACGTACCCGAACTGCTGCAGCGTGACCGTGCCGGCGTGCGTGCCTACTGGCGGGAGCTGTTCGCGCTGTGCGCCGACCTGGCCCACCTGCCGCTGCCGGTGGTCGCCGCGATCACCGGCCACAGCCCGGCCGGCGGCGCCGTGCTGGCGCTGTTCTGCGACTACCGGGTCATGGCCCAGGGTCCGTTCCGGATCGGCCTCAACGAGGTCCAGGTGGGCCTGATGGTGCCCGACTGCATCCAGCTCGCGCTGCGCCGCGTGGTCGGCACCTACCGCGCCGAGCGCCTGCTGGTCGCCGGCGCCATGATCGACGCCGAACAGGCGCTGGCCTGCGGCTTCGTCGACGAGCTGACCGGAGTGGACCAGGTGGTGACGCGTGCCGTGCGCTGGCTCGCCGAGCTGCTGGCGCTGCCGCGGCAGGCCATGCTCGCCACCCGCGAACTGGCACGGGCCGACCTGCGTGACGCCTGGCGCGACGTCGACGCGCTGCCGCTGGACCACTTCGTCGACGCCTACTTCCACCCCGAGACGCAGGCCACGCTGCAGGGACTGGTGGCGCGGCTCAGGGCCAAGAGCGCCGGCTGACCCCGGCGGTCGCCGGCCCGGTACCGGTGTGCTCGATGCCGGCACAGACGCGCCGTGACGAAGGCTTCAGGCCGCCGAGGTCTGTCCGGGGCGGTGCGCTAGCCGGTGGCGACCGGCCGTGCCGGGTCGCTCACCCAGCCGCTCCACGAGGGCGCGTAGAGCCGCGAGCCGTGCAGTCCGGCGTATTCCATGGCTAGCAGATTGTGGCAGGCGGTCACGCCCGAGCCGCACATGTGCACGACCTTGTCCGGCGGCGTGTCGCCCAGCACGGCGGCGAATTCCTCGCACAACTGCGCCGGCGGCTTGAAGCGGCCGTCGTCGCCGAGGTTGTCCGCGTACGGCCGGTTGAGCGCGCCCGGCACGTGGCCGGCGACCCGGTCCAGCGGTTCGGTGTCGCCGCGGTAACGTGGGGCCGCGCGTGCGTCCAGCAGCACCGGCGCCGGCTCGGCGTGCAGGGCGGCATGGTCGGTGATCGCCTGGCTGGCGTCGAAACGCAGGTCCACCTCGGTCGGCGTGCGCTGCACGGTGCCGGCTTCCACCGGCAGCCCGGCCGCGCGCCAGGCGGCGAAGCCGCCGTCGAGCACGGCCACCTCGCGCACGCCGGCCAGGCGCAGCAGCCACCACAGCCGCGCGGCCGCCAGCGCGCCGCTGCCGGCGTCGTAGGCCACCACCTGAAGGCCGGGGCGCCAGCCCCAGCGGCCCAGCGTGGCGGAGAACGCCTGCTCCAGCGGCAGCGGATGGCGCCCCAGTCCCTGCCCCGTGCGGCCGAGGTCGGAAAGGTCGCGCTCCAGGCTCGCGTGCACCGCGCCCGGGATGTGGGCTTCGCGGTACTCCCGCTCCGGCTTGTCGGGGTGGGCGGCGCCGGCGCCGGCCGGGTCGGCGCGGCAGTCGACAATCAGCATCTCGTCCGGTGCCATGGCGGCCAGCGTGGCCGCGTCGATCAGGGTAGTGTGCAGGCTCATGCGTGTCCCATCCGTTCCAGCAAGTTGAGCAGCATCGCCGCTGTGGCGCCCCAGATGCGGTGGCCGCCGTGGAGGAACTCGACCATCGGCCGCGGGTGGCCGCGGTAATCCATCACGTAGCGGCGCAGGTTGGCCGGTTCAAGGAAGAACGCGAACGGCACCTCGAACACTTCCGCCACCTCGGCCGGCGTCGGGTAGAGCACGGCTTCCTCGGCGATGCGCGCCACCACCGGGGTGACGCAGTAGCCGCTGATCGTCTCGAAGCAATCCAGGAAGCCCAGCGGCGTGACGTGGGCACGTTCCAGCCCGATCTCCTCCTCGCTCTCGCGCAGCGCGGTTGCCACGGCGTCGGCATCCTCCGGGTCCTGGCGGCCACCGGGGAACGCCACCTGGCCGGCGTGCGCCTGCAGGTGCGCGGTGCGCACGGTGAACACCAGCCGCGGCTGTACGCCCTCGCGCACGCCGATCAGCACGGCCGCCGGCCGGCGCTGCATCTCGCCGATCAGCTCGACCATCTGGGCGTGGTTCCAGCCGGGGGCGGAGGGCGGATCGGACAGGGGCCGCAGGGCGCGCGGCAACGCGTCCAGCAGGCGTTCGATCGAAGGCTCCGCCACGCCGTCCATCACGGCCTCGCGCGCGCGGGCAGGATCTCGCGCATGTAACGCAGGCGCTCGGCCTCGTCCATGCTGCGCCAGCGGGCGATCTCCTCGCCCGAACGCAGGCAGCCCTCGCACCAGCCGCGCGCATCCAGCCGGCAGATGCCGACGCAGGGCGTGAGCGGCGCGGGGGCGGCGGAGGGGGCGTACGGGGAGGACATCGCCGGCATGGTAGCGGATGCGGAGCATACGGACGTCGGCGTGGCGCACGAAGCCGTACCGGCCTGCGGTCCGGGCGCGGCTAGTGCTTGATGTCGAGCAGCTCGATCTCGAACACCAGCGCCTCGTTGGGGCCGATCCGCGGCAGCTGGCCGCGCTCGCCGTAGGCCAGCTGGGGCGGGATGACCACCTTCCAGCGGTCGCCCACGTGCATGCGCGGGATCACGTCCTGCCAGCCGCGGATCACCTTGTCGACCTGGAAGGTGACCGGCGCGCCGTGCGCCCAGGAACTGTCGAACTCGGTGCCGTCCACCAGCATGCCACGGTAGTTCACCGTCACCGTGCTGGTGACGGTGGGGCTTTCCTTGCCGCTGCCCTTCTGCAGCACCGCGTACTGGATGCCCGAGGGCAACTGCACCACCCCCGGCTGCTGGCGGTTGCTCGCCAGGTAGGCGGCGCTCTTCTTCGCGTTGGCCTCTGCGATGCGGTGGAACTCGGCCACCGCCTCGGCGTGCATCTTCTGCTCGAGCCGCTGCAACTGCTCGTGCATCTCCTGCAGCGAGACCGCCGGATGGCGCCGCGCGTAGGCGTCCTGCATCGCCTTCTGCACGGTGGCCAGGTCGACGGCGGGGTCGCCGCCGGCGAACTGGCTGCCGATCTGGTAGCCGATCGCGTAGGACAGCTTGTGCTTGTCCAGCGCGGGCTGGGCCGAGGTCGTGGCGTGGTCCTGCGCGTGCGCCATGCCGCAAGCCAGCAGCATGCCCCATGCCAGACCACGTACTCGTACCATGCCTCGTCCACCTCTCGCTGTCGACCCGACGGATGCTAAGCGGTTTGCGCCGTCCGTGCAGGCGGGCACCGCGCATCCTGAGAACGCCGCACGGCGGCAAAGGTTCCCGCTGTTACCATGCGCGTTTTCCTTTCCCGGAGCGCCCGTGATGGCCTATCGCAACCTGGAGATCGCCAACCGCGGCGCGGTGCGCATCGTCACCGTCAACCGTCCCGACAAGCTCAACGCGCTGAACCGCGACACGCTCAACGAGCTGACCCTGGCCTTCACCCAGGCCGCGCAGGACGACGCGGTGCGCGCCGTGGTGCTGGCCGGCGCCGGCGAGAAGGCGTTCGTCGCCGGCGCCGACATCGCCGAGATGAACGGCTACACGCCGGTACAGGCGCAGGCCTTCTCGCGCACCGGGCAGCGCCTGATGAGCACGATCGAGCGGCTGGGCAAGCCGGTGATCGCGCGCATCCAGGGCTTCGCGCTGGGCGGCGGCATGGAACTGGCCATGGCCTGCCACCTGCGCGTGGCCAGCGAGAAGGCCAAGTTCGGCCAGCCGGAGATCAACCTCGGCCTGATCCCCGGCTTCGGCGGCACCCAGCGCCTGCTGCGCCTGGCCGGGCGTGGCGCGGCCCTGGAGCTGTGCCTGACCGGGGCGCCGATCGGGGCGCAGCGCGCCTACGAAATGGGCATGGTCAACCGCGTGGTCGCGCCCGAGGCGCTGGACCCGACCGTGGACGCGCTGGCCGACCAGCTGGCCGCGGCGGCGCCGCTGGCGGCCGCGGGCGTCCTCGATGCCGTCCTGCTGGGCGGCGAGACCCCGCTCGACCAGGGCCTGGAGTTCGAGACCCAGGCGTTCGCGCTGGCGTTCGCGACCGAGGACATGCGCGAAGGGACGAGCGCATTCCTGGAGAAGCGCAAGGCGCAGTTCACGGGACGTTGAGCGCGCCGCCCGCCCCTCAATGCCCGCCGCGGTACTTCTTCTCGCCCGCGGTCACCGCCAGGTCCAGCCGGTTCTCCGGCGGCGCCAGCGGACAGGTGGCAAACGGCGTGAAGGCGCAGGGCGGGTTGTAGGCGCGGTTGAAGTCGAGCACCACCTTGCCTGGCCGGGCCAGGCCACCCGCCGGCAGCGCCGCGTACAGGAAGCGCGCGGCGCCGTAGGTCTCCTTGCCGGAGGTGCGGTCGGCGATCACGAAGAACAGCTCGCCGCCCGGCTCCTCCTGGTAGGGCAGCAGCTCGAAGGCGTGGCCGTCGCGGCGGAACACCGCCTTGCCCGGCACGTCCACCGCCTCGATGGTGCCGATCACCGAGCCGATTTCCAGCTTGTGTGGCGGCGCGAACGGCACCCAGTCGGCCTCGATGCGCCAGGACGGGTCGATCGGGAAGTAGTCGATCCCGGCGAAGTGCGCGCGCGTGGGGGCCTCGGCGTCCTTGACGCGCAGTGCCTTGCGGCCGTCGCGCTCGATCACGTAGAAGCTCGCGCTGCCGAAGCGCACCGTGGCCGGCGCGGCACCCGCCACAGCGTGCATGTCGTCGACCAGCACGGCCTCGGTCACCGCCCGGCCGTCGACGGTGGCACCGCTGTGCGGCGCCAGGGCGATGCGCACCGTGCCGTCCGCACCGACGGTCACGGTGCCCAGATGGGCTGGGCCGGCCTTGAGCACGATGTCGTTGTCCGCCGCGCTGCCGATCCGGTTGGCCCCCTCGTGCAGCCATTCCAGCCCGATCAGGCTCAGCCAGCCGTCCGGCGCGGTGAGCCGCGCCGCGCGGTCGACGCGCCACTGCTCGATCTGCTGGACGTAGGGTGTGGTGTCGGCGGCGTGCACGGTGGCGGCTCCCAGGGTCATGGCGGCGATCAGCAGGCTGGCGCGAAGCATCGAAATTCTCCGGCGGCTCGAGCGGGCGAGTATAGAGGACGCCCGCGACGGTCCTGCTCCGTGCAGTCGCGGCGCGTTGCGGGTTATCAGCGGCCGCGCAGGAACAGCCGGTCCAGTTCGCCCAGCGAGAGCTGCACCCAGGTCGGGCGGCCGTGGTTGCACTGGCCGGAGCGCTCGGTGGCTTCCATCTCGCGCAACAGCGCGTTCATTTCCGGCACGGTCAGGCGGCGGCCGGCACGCACCGAGCCATGGCAGGCCATGGTGGAGAGCAGCTCGTTCTCCAGTTCCTGCAGCCGGCGCGAGCTGCCGTGCTGGGCCAGTTCCGCCAGCACGTCGCGGGCGAGCTGGCTCACGTCGGCGCCTTCGAGCAGCGCCGGGATGCGACGCACCACCACCGTGGAGGGTCCGCTGCGGGAGAGCTCCAGGCCCCATTCGGCGAGCGCTTCGGCATGTTCCTCGGCGGCCGCGGCCTCCTTCGCGCTCACCGACAGGTTGAGCGGCACGAGCAGCATCTGCGAACGCAGGTTGCTGCAGGCGCGGCCGGCCTTGAGCTTCTCGTAGGTGATGCGCTCGTGCGCCGCGTGCATGTCCACCAGCACCAGGCCGTGCGCATTCTCGGCGAGGATGTAGATCTGCTTGAGCTGGGCGATGGCGAAGCCGAGCGGCGGTGCCTCGGCGGCATCGGCGGCCGGCAGCGGCAGGGCGGCCGCGCGCGGCTCGCCCAGCAGCGCGGCGTAGTCGGCCAGCGGCTCGTCGCGCAGGCCCAGGCTCAGCCGGCTCTGCGCGAACTGCGCCGGGCGCGCCGACGAGGGCGCGTCGGCGTAGCCCATCCCGGCCGCCGACGCCAGGGCGGGCTCGGGTTCGGCATGCACGGTGGCGACGCCCTGCCCCGCCCGCGTCTGCGCCAGCGCCTCGTGCAGGCTGCGGAACAGGAAATCGTGCACCAGCCGCTGCTCGCGGAAGCGCACCTCGTGCTTGGCCGGGTGCACGTTCACGTCCACGCCCGCCGGATCCAGCTCCAGATACAGCACGAAGGCGGGATGGCGGCCGTGGAACAGCACGTCGGCATAGGCCTGGCGCACCGCGTGCGCGACCACGCGGTCGCGTACCAGCCGGCCGTTGACGTAGAAATACTGGCCGTCGGCCTGCGCGCGCGAGGCGGTCGGCAGGCCGACCCAGCCGGACAGACGCATGCCGGCCGCCGCGTGCTCGATGCGCAGGCTCTGCGAGGGGAAATCCTCGCCGAGCACCTCGGCCACGCGCGCCAGCGCAGCCGCGTCGTCCGCGCAGGCCTTGAACAGGCGCAGTGGCCGCCCGTTGTGGCTCAGCCGGAACTCGACCGTGCGCCGCGCCAGCGACAGGGATTTCAGCAGGTCGTCGATGTGCGCGAACTCGGTGCGTTCGGCGCGCAGGAACTTCCGCCGCGCCGGCACGTTGAAGAACAGGTCGCGCACCTCGACGCTGGTGCCGACCGGGTGCTGCGCCGGCCGCGGCGCCTGCATGCGGCCGCCGTCGACCTCCAGCCGCCACGCGGCCTCGCCCTGGCGCGTGCGCGAGGTGAGCGCGAAGCGCGCCACCGAGGCGACCGAGGCCAGCGCCTCGCCGCGGAAGCCCATGCTGGCCACGTGTTCGAGATCGTCGAAACTGCCGATCTTGCTGGTCGCGTGCGAGGCGACGGCGAGCGGCAGGTCGTCTGGCGCGATGCCGTCGCCGTCGTCGCGCACGCGGATCAACCGCGCCCCACCCTGCTCGATGTCCACCTCGATGCGGGTGGCGCCGGCATCCAGGCTGTTCTCGACCAGTTCCTTGACCACCGAGGACGGCCGCTCGATCACCTCGCCGGCGGCGATCTGGTTGACGAGGTCGGGAGGAAGCTGGCGGATGACAGGCATCGCGCAAGCTTAAAGGCTGCCAGGGCGGAAGCCCATGCCCGGGCGCCACGCCTTGCAGGAGCAAGCTTGCTGGCGATGCGTCTCGACTCCGGTGCCACGAAAGCCAGAGGCATCGCGAGCAAAGCGCGCTCCTGACGTATCGCGGAGGTCAGCCGGCGGGGATGGTCAACACCGCGCCGGCCTGCACGCTGTCGCTGTCCATGCGGTTGGCGCTCTTCAGGGCGCGCACGCTGACGCCGTACTGGCGCGCGATGCTGCCCAGGCTCTCGCCGCGCTCGACCCGGTGCAGGTCGCGCACCTTGGCGTCGGCCCGCGCCTGGTCGGCGTCGGCCGCGGCCACCGTCGTCGCCGAAGGCGCGGCCGCCTCGGCCAGCGTGCCGTTGCGACGCATCGCCTGCGCCGCGAACCAGGTGCCCGGCGGCGGGGTGGCCTCGAAGTAGTTGCGCACGCCGCCCATCACCGCCTCGGCCAGCTGGCGCTGGTGCGCGGGGTCGCGCAGCTTGCGCTCCTCGGTCGGGTTGCTGATGAAGGCGGTCTCGACCAGGATCGAGGGCACGTCCGGCGAGCGCAGCACCACGAAGTTGGCGCGCTCCACGTAGCCGCGATGGGTCGGCCCGAGCTTTGCCAGCGCCTTGAGCACGTTGCCGGCGATCGCCTCGCTGGCCTGCATCGCGTAGCCCTGCTGCAGGTCGAGCAGCACCGCCGCCAGGCTGTCGTCCTTGTCGTCCAGCGACACGCCGCCGATCAGGTCGGCGCCGTTCTCGCGATCGGCCAGCCAGCGCGCCGCCTCCGAGGTCTTGCCGCGGGGCGAGAGCACCCACACCGAGGAACCGCGCGCGTCGCTGCTGGTAAAGGCGTCGGCGTGAATCGACACGAACATGTCGGCGTTCTGCTCGCGCGCGATCTGGTAGCGCCGCTTGAGCGGAATGAAGTAGTCGCCGTCGCGGGTCAGCACGGCCTTCATGCCTGGCTGGCGGTTGATCTCGTCGGCCAGGGCGCGGGCGACCGCCAGCGTCACGTTCTTCTCCAGCGTGCCGCCGGGGCCGTGCGAACCGGGGTCCTTGCCGCCGTGGCCGGCGTCGACCGCGACGATGACCTTGCGCTCGCCGCCGAGCAGCGCCGCGGCCTGCTTCGCCGCCCCGCCCACGCTGTGCAGGGGCCTGACCTTGGCCAGCGTGCCGCTGCCCTTGCGGTCGCGCGCGTCGGCGACCGCGGCGGTGGCGCTGGCGTCGCCGGGATACAGGTCCAGCACCAGCCGGTAGCCGTGTCCGCCGGCGGGCTTGAGCACGAAGGTCTTGGGCCGCGCGCCGGCGTCGGTGCGGGCCACCAGTTGCAGGATGCCGCCCGCCCGGCGGCTGTCCAGGCCCTTGTAGAGGCCTTGCGCGGACGGCGCGTCGAAGCCGGCCGCCAGGTCGGCGCCGCGCAGGTCGAGCTCCACGGTATCGCCATCGCGGCTGAGCGTGTAGTCGGCCGGGCCGGACAGGTCGAACACGACGCGGGTGTAGTCGGGGCCGGCCCAGACGCGCGCGGCACGGACGTCGGTCGCCTGCGCGGGGGGCAGCGACAGCAGGGCGGCGAGAGCCACCAGGCCGATTCCCCCCAGGCGCGCGAGCGAGCATGTCATGGCGCCGCATTGAAACCCAGCAAAACCGCGATTGCAAGGGTTTTTCCCTTGGATATCCATAACCTGCGCCGCATTTATCACAGCGGCTCAAGATGTCGGGCCCAAGCCGCGAAGGCGCCGGCCAAAGCTCGCGACCTACGTTTTCCTTACGAAACGGTAACTTAGCCGCCTGCCAGGCCGGCCAGCACGGCCTCGCCCCGCGCATTGCGGGGCTCGGCCCGCGCGCTGCGGCCGTGGCCGTCGTAGGCCAGGTGCAGCACGAGATCGGCGGGCGGGAGCGCCCCGGCCCCGCGCTCGGGCCATTCCACCAGCACCAGCGCATCCGGGTCGGCCAGCGCGTCCAGGCCCAGCCACTCCAGTTCCGCCGGGTCGGCGATGCGGTACAGATCCAGGTGCCAGGCCGTGCGTTCACCGACGCGGTAGGACTCGACCAGGCTGTAGGTGGGGCTCTTGATGCGCTCGCCGGCGCCCAGGGAGGTCAGCAGCGCGCGGGCGAAACTGGTCTTGCCGGCGCCGAGGTCGCCATGCAGGTAGAGCACCAGGCCGCCGCGGATCGCCGCGGCGAAGCGCTGGGCCAGGGCGGCGGTGGCGGTTTCGTCGGGAAGGGTCCAGCTCATGCGTCCAGTCCGTTCAGCAGGCGGCGCAGCGGCGCCAGCAGGTCGCCGGCGAGCAACCCGCGCTCGCCCTCGCGTGCGGCACGGTCGCCCGCGCGGGCATGCAGGCCCACACCGAGGCCGGCCGCCTGCCAGGCAGAGCAACCCTGCGCCAGCAGCGCGGCGATGATGCCGGTGAGCAGGTCGCCCATGCCACCGGAGGCCATGCCGGGGTTGCCCCAGGGACAGACGTCCAGACGCCCGCCCGGGGCGGCGATCAGCGAGCCGGCCCCCTTGAGCACGACCACCGCGCCGAAGTGGTCCGCCAGCGAACGCGCGGCGGCGAAACGATCGCGCCCCACCGTGGCGGTGTCGCAACCGAGCAGCCGTGCGGCCTCGCCGGGGTGCGGCGTGAGCACGACCGGCCGGTCGTGCTGGAAGCGACGCGGCTCGCGCGCCAGCAGGTTGAGGCCATCGGCGTCGAGCACCAGCGGCAGGCTCGCGTCCAGTGCGGTGAGCCACAGCGCATGACCCCAGGCGCCCTGCCCCAGGCCCGGCCCCACCGCCAGCACGGTCGCGCGCGCGAGCAGCGGCTCCAGCGCCTGCGGTCCGTCGGCCGCATGCGCCATCAGCTCGGGGCGCGCCGCGTTGAGGGCCGGCAGGTGCCCGGCGCGGGTCGCCACGCTGACCAGCCCCGCGCCGGCGCGCAGCGCCGCCTCGCCGCACAGGCGGATCGCCCCTGCGGTTCCATGGTCGCCGCCGATCACCAGCACGTGGCCGCTGCGCCCCTTGTGCGCATCGCGCGGGCGCGGCGGCAAGGTCGCCGGTTGCAGCAGGTGCGCGTCCGGTACGGCGGCCTGCCACAGCGTCTCCGGCAGGCCCAAGGTGGCCAGCTCCACGCGCCCGGTGCACGCCGGCGCCTGCCCGGTGTGCAGGCCGCGCTTGGCACCGATGAAACTCACCGTGAGATCGGCCCGCACCGCGACACCCGGGCAGTGTCCGGTGTCGGCGTCGAGGCCGGAGGGCACGTCGAGCGCCAGTATCGGCACGCCGCTGGCGTTGATCGCCTCGATCAGGGCGGATGCGGGCGCTCCCGGCGGTCGGCTGAGGCCGGTGCCGTACAGCGCGTCGACGTGCAGCTCCGCCTCGGGCAGCGGCTCGCCTTCGCGCCAGCGCCGCACCGCCACGCCACCGCGCTCGCAGGCCGCCCGCGCCCGCGCGGCGTCGCCCTCGCCGGATGCGTCGGCGAGCGCGAGCACCCGCACCTCGAACCCGGCCTCGTGTGCCTGCAGCGCGAGCAGGAAGCCGTCGCCGCCGTTGTTGCCGGGGCCGCAATGCACCGCGATGCGCCGCACCTGCGGCCAGTGCCGGCGCAGCGCGGCGAACGCCGCCGCGGCGGCACGGCGCATCAGCTCGTAGCCGGGAATGCCCAGCCCGTCGATCGCCGCGCGGTCGAGCGCGCGCACCTGGGCGACGGTGTAGAGGGCGTGACGATGTGGCGCGGTCATCCGCGGATTATAGGAGCGGGCCGGCGCCTACAATGGGAGGCATGGCCGTACCCGTCTCCACCGACTACGCCGCCCTGGCCGCGGACATCAAGCGCTGGGCACGCGAGCTCGGCTTCGCCGACGCCGGCATCAGCGGCGTGGAGCTGGGCACGGACGAGGCGCACCTGCAGCGCTGGCTGGATGCGGGGCACCACGGAGAGATGGAATACATGGCCCGCCACGGCACCCGCCGCAGCCGTCCGGCCGAACTGGAACCGGGCACCTTGCGGGTGGTTTCCGTGCGCATGGACTACCTGCCGCCCGGCACCCGCCATGCCTGGGAGGTGCTCGGCGACGGCGAGGCCGGTTACGTGGCCCGCTACGCACTCGGCCGCGACTACCACAAGCTGATGCGCAACCGGCTGCAGAAACTGGCCGAACGGATCCGCGCCTCGGTGGGCGAGTTCGGCTACCGCGCCTACGTCGACTCCGCGCCGGTGCTGGAGAAGGCGCTGGCGCGCAACGCGGGACTGGGCTGGATCGGCAAGCACACGGTGCTGATCAACCGCGGCGCCGGCTCGTACTTCTTCCTGGGCGAGCTCTACACCGACCTGCCGCTGCCGGTGGATCCACCGGCGACCGCGCATTGCGGCAGCTGCAGCCGCTGCATCGAGGTGTGCCCGACGCAGGCGATCCTGGGCCCCTACCGGCTCGATGCGCGCCGCTGCATCTCCTACCTCACCATCGAACTGAAGGGCTCGATCCCGGAGGAACTGCGCGCGCCGATGGGCAACCGCATCTTCGGCTGCGACGACTGCCAGCTGGTTTGCCCCTGGAACAAGTTCGCGCAGGACGCCAGCGAGCCGGATTTCGCGCCACGGCATCGCCTGGACGGCGCCAGGCTGGTCGAGCTGTTCGGCTGGAGCGAGGAGGAGTTCCTGCACCGCACCGAGGGCATGGCGATCCGCCGCGCCGGCTACGAGGGCTGGTTGCGCAACATCGCGGTGGCGCTCGGCAACGCGCCCGGCACGCCGGCGGTGATCGCGGCGCTGCGTGCGCGGGAACGCCATCCCTCGCCCGTCGTGCGCGAGCACGTGGCCTGGGCACTCGCCCGCCACGGCGAACCTGCCGCTCCGTAGGCGCGAGCTCGCGCCGCACCCGCCCGTCCCTGCGTCAGGTGCGGCGCTGGCGGATCTCGTCGATCAGGGCGCAGGTCGCCGCATCCAGTGGCGGCACGTCGGAAGCCTCGCCGCGCAGCGCCGGCAGGATCTGTCGCGCGATGCTCTTGCCCAGCTCCACGCCCCACTGGTCGAACGCGTTGATGCCCCACAGGTGGCCGAGCAGGAACACCTTGTGCTCGTACAGCGCGATCAGCGCGCCCAGGCTCTCGGGCGTGAGCGCATCGAGCAGGATCACCGAGCTCGGGCGGTCGCCCGGGAAGGTGCGCTGCGCGGCAAGCGCCGGGCCGCCGGCAGGGTTCTCGGCGAGCGCCTCCTCGGTGGTCTTGCCCAACGCCAGCGCAGCCGCCTGCGCGAGCAGGTTCGACAGCAGCGCGTCGTGGTTGCCGTGCAGCGGATGGGCCGGGTTGACGATGCCGATCAGGTCCAGCGGCACCACCTCGGTGCCCTGGTGCAGCGCCTGGAAGTACGCATGCTGCGCGTTGGTGCCGACGCTGCCCCACACCACCGGCACGGTCGGCTGGCCGACCGGCGCGCCCTGCGGCGTCACCGACTTGCCCAGGCTTTCCATTTCCAGCTGCTGCAGGTAGCTCGGCAGGTCGGCGAGCAGGTCCGCGTACGGCACCACGGCGCGCGAGGGATAGCCGAGCACGTCGCGGTTCCAGATCTCGGTGAGCGCCAGCAGCGCGGGCAGGTTCTCCTGCCAGGGCGCGCTGCGGAAGTGGTCGTCCATGCGCGCGCCGCCGGCCAGCACCGCGCGGAAACCCGGCATGCCGATCGCCAGTGCCAGCGACAGCCCGACCGCCGACCACAGCGAGTAGCGCCCGCCGACGAAGTCCCACATCGGGAAGATCTGCCGCAGCGGCACGCCCCAGCCGCCGGCCACCTCGGTGTTCGCGCTGACCGCCAGGAAATGCCGCGCCACCGCGCGTTCGTCGCCGCCGTAGGCCTCGCCGATCCAGCCGCGCAGCACGTTGCCGTTGAGCAGGGTCTCCTGGGTGGTGAAGGTCTTGGACACCATCACCACCAGCGTGGTGCGGGGGTCCAGTGCGCGGATCAGGTCGTAGGCCGCCTGGCCGTCCACGTTGGTGAGGAAATGGCTGCGCACGCGCGGCGTGCGGAACGGCGCCAGCGCCGCCACGGCCAGGCGCGGGCCCAGGTCGGAACCGCCGATGCCGATGTTGACCACGTCGGTCACGGTTCCGGGCAGGCCCAGCGCCTCCTGTCGGCCGTCGTGGATGGCGTCGACCAGTTCGGCGATGCGCTCCAGCGTGGCCTCGATGTCGCGCCGCGCCCCGACCGGCGCCGGCGAGGGCATCGCCGAACCGCCCGCGCGCAGCGCCGTGTGCAGCACCGCACGCCCCTCGGAGGTGTTGATCGCGTCGCCGGCGAACATCGCATCGCGCGCCGCCTGCCAGCCGCTGGCCTCCAGTTGCGCGCCGAGCGCATCGAGTGCCGGCACGTCCAGCTTCTGCCGGCTGAGGTCGAGCAGCAGCGGGCCGTCGCGGTGGCGCAGGCGCGCGCCACGCGCCGGGTCGGGGATCAGCGTGCGCAGGTGGGTCTGCGAAAGGCGGCGGGCGTGCTCGGCGAACAGCGAGGCGTACGTCGGAACGTTGACGGGCATGGGCAGACGCGCTGACTTGGACAAGCCTTGCATCTTAGCCGAGTGCACGTGAGCGGCACGTGGGACGATCGGCGCCTCGCCGAACTCCCCGCGCGGGAGGGACGGCCGGGTGAGGGCCGTCTAGCTGTGTAAACCCACCAGGTTGTTCATGGCAATGCGGGTGATAGGAGGCTGGTAGTCAACGCTGGCATGCGGACGGTGCCAGTTGTATTGATGCAGCCAGG